>CAZFKF010001083.1:0-2615 GCA_964518805.1 uncultured Planctomycetaceae bacterium
GGTATGTGTCCGGATCACCGTCGTAGACCACCGCATGTACCCTGCCGTTCTCATCTACGAGCCACTTGATCTAGAAGTGGGCACGAATGTCCGGAGCGATCGTCAGGCCGGGACCCTCGCCGGAAAGCTGGTCGAGCACCGGCGTCTGGTTCATCACGTTCAGGCTGACGGTCGCCGTGTTGCTGTCGGCGATTCCGTCGTTCACCTTGTAGGTGAAGGAATCGCTCCCGTAGTAGTGGTAGGCCGGCATGTAGGTGAAGCTGCCGTCCGCATTGAACGTGAAGGACTGGGCATGCGACGGCGAGGTGACCAAGACTGCCGTGATTGCGTCGCCGTCCGTGGACGTGTCGTTGCTCTTCACGCCGGGAGCGGACACCGCGAGCAGCGTATCATGTTTGACGGAGTACGAGTCGTTTTGCGCCGTGGGAGGCGCATTCCAAACGTTGATGGAAACGGTCGCCGTGCTGCTGTCGATCAGCCCGTCGTTCACCTTGTAGGTGAAGCTGTCCGTACCCACGTAATGATACGCCGGCGTGTAGCTGAAGGAACCATTCGCGTTGAACTGGAAGCCGCCGGCTGCCGCGTGGGCGGGGGTGCTGACCAGGATCGCCGTGATCGGGTCGCCATCCGTGGAGGTGTCGTTGCTCTTCACGCCGGGCACCGACACCGTCAATTGGATATCGTGCCTGGTGGAGTAGCTGTCGTTTTGCGCCGTGGGTGGCGCATTCCAGACATTGATGGAGACGGTCGCGTCGTCGCTGTACGTGCCGTTGGTCAACCGGTAGATGAAACTGTCGGCTCCCACGTAATGGTACGAAGGCGTGTAACTGAAGCTCCCATTCGTGTTGAACGTGAAAGACGACGCATGATAGGGGTTGCTGACCAGCGAAACGGTGGTGCCCGGAGGCAGAGTGTCGTTGCTCAAGACTCCCGACGCGCTGACCGACAGCGTGACGTCGTGCCTCGTCGAGTAGCTGTCATTGTTGGCGGTCGGCGGCATGGGAGGGTAGTCGAGCAGCACGGCCCCGCCCTTGGCCGTCGGGGTGGCTTTCGCAGCCGAGGCAGCCGGCGCAGCAGCCGGCGCATGCGTCGAAACCGATGAGCCGCCGTGGTACGCCCGTGCTGCGGACGCCACGTGAGGATCGGCCTCGACCTGCACCGGGGTGGCGCTGTGAGTCGATTGAGTCGATGCGGCGGGTGCTGCGAAATTGGCGTCTCCAACCGCCGGCTGCGGCACGGCAGGCTGACCGGTTGACGCGAAGTGGAGCGATGGCAACGCGTCCAGCCAATCCAAAGCGCCGGTGAGACTCTGGGCCGCCAGCGAATCGGCGGCGAAGGCCGAGATTTCAGGGATGCCTTCCGCCGAGGTCCTCGCCTCCGCCGCGAGCGCGGTTTGCTGCTCCGGCGTGATCTGAAGCAACTGGCGTGTCTCTCCGAAGTCGCTCCGCACCGTGGCGCGCTCTTCAGGTTGCGGGGCGGTGGACCAACCGCTGCCCCTGTCCTGGACAGCATCCAGCACTGGGGACAGCATCGGCAGCCCGAGAAAGAGTTCCAGCAGACTTCCTCCGGGAACGGCCCGCACCTCCAAAGTCTCAGGCATGGAAAGCCGGCGGAAGCGGTGAAAACACGGACGCTCGATCATGTGGCCGATACGAGTGCGCAGCATGGCATCTCTCCGAAAACAAGGAAATGGGATCAGAAGAGACGAAACACGCTAGCCAGGTCGCCATCCAAGGCGCATGCAGAGTAGGAAGGACCCACCCGAGACCAGACGCGCCTATCCTACCCCTTGACTCGACCATGAGAGTCTCCCTCTCGGAAAACCACGGGCCAGAGCTACCCGAATGAGCGGGCGAAGACACTCGCTGTTGCGACATCGAAGAATACAATCAATATATCAAACATGATGTACAACGCAAGCGCTTTATTCCAAATCGTAAAACATTGACTCGGAAGATGTTATGTCAGAATCACCGAGTCGGTGCGAGTGCGCTAGACTTCAAGCGGAGGGCTATACGATGCGCCACCTGCTGCTTGGAGTCCTCACGACCGCAGTCAAGACTCTCCAGCGGTCCTCCCCCGGCAGTCCTTCCGCGACCCGCAGATGCGGCGAGTTTCGACGGCGGGTGATCGCTCCTCGCAAACCTGACGATGCAATGGCTGGTCATTGCTTTCATAAGTTGCTTTCGGCGAGTGGGGCGGTGACCAACGGCCCGCCTCGCTTCTCGGCAACCTTGCTCAGGAGGGCAGCCATGCAAGATCCGCCGGACGGCACGCGCTGAGGGACGGCCTTGCAGTCCCTCACGGGCCTTGGTGTATCGATTGCGGAGTCTTCCATTCCGAACTGTTTGGAACCCCGTCTTCCTAACCGAGACGGGGTTCGTCTTTTCTTGCGGGCACCGTCCGCCAAATGCCTCCGGGGATGCAATGGGACCTCAAGGTCCGGCGATCTCGATTTCCGGCGTCAACCGCAACGTGACAATCTTCCACGGGAGGATTCGGAAGCGGACCTCGTTCGAGGCAACATCAACCTTGGCGGCGTCTTCGACGGGCTCGCCGAGGAAATTCGTCGGACGAGCCCGAGACACCGGACAACCCAGCCGGATGGCCACGTC
>CAZFKF010001084.1:0-2613 GCA_964518805.1 uncultured Planctomycetaceae bacterium
CGGCAACGAAGCCAACTCCTCCGGGGCCCGCGTGGCGTAGCAGCCCATCACGACGATGCGGCAGCGAGGATTATCGCGGGCCAGGGCGCGGATGATCTTTCGACTCTTGTAATCGCTCTCCCCCGTCACGGTGCAGGTGTTGACGATGCAGAGATCCGCGGCCTCGCCATGCGCTGCCTCGCGAAACCCCGCCCTCAGCAGCCCCTGGCGCAGGTACTCGGTCTCGTACTGGTTGACCTTGCATCCGAGCGTGACGGTCCTGAAGAGGGGCATGGAGACGAGGGATTAGAGATTAGAGAATAGAGAATAGAGATTAGAGATGACGAGCCAGGAGTTGGTGGAAAGGACTGGGAATCGCGGACTGGGGGAAACGAGGCCGAGGCATACGGGTGTGTTACGGTTCGCAAACATTGCGCGTGCGACGAGGCCGGACGACATGCCATCCGCGTCGTGTTCCCCAGTCCCCAGTCCCTCACTCCTGTTCCCCGGGCACCGGCTCGATGGTCGCCCACATCGACCCTTTGCAGCGATCGATCAGGTCGTCCTTGCCGTAGGCGTGGATCTGCTCGCGTTTCAGTTCGGCGTGCTCCTTGGTCGTCGTGAGCACCACGGCCCGGCCTTGAGTGTCCACCTCTTTGGCAATCTGGTAGCCTTTCTCGGGAGGATGCGCGAAAAGCTCCTTCATCATCGCGATGACGTAGTCGTATGTGTGGTCGTCGTCGTTCCATAGAATGACGTTGTAACGCGGCTGCCGCTTGGGCTTCTGTTCCTGTTTCTGCTCGCGTCGCGTCGTGGTTTCGGGCGTCGCGACGGCAGCGTCGGACTCGGCCATCGCTGGTTCCTCGCAGCTTTTTCCTGACCCCCAATAGTCGGAGAACGCTCCTACGATTATATTGTACCGGTCGATGGACGGCAAAATCCCGCAATCCTAGGGGAACCGAGGTGGATCATGGGGACGATTGACGCCTACCTGGAGGCCCACGCCCAACGCTTTGAAGACGAGTTGTGCGAGCTTCTTCGCATCCCAAGCATCAGTGCCGACCCGGCTTACAGCGCCGAGATGCAGCGTGCGGCGGACTGGGTTGCCGGACGGCTGCGACGCCTGGGCCTGGCGGCGGAGCGGATCGAGACCGCCGGACACCCTTTGGTCTTTGCCGAATCCCCGCGGCGCGAGGGCGTGCCGACCGTCTTGGTCTACGGCCACTATGATGTGCAGCCGGTGGTGCCGTTGGAGGCGTGGATCTCGCCGCCATTCGAGCCGACGCGCCGCGACGGCAATCTGTACGCCCGCGGCGCGACCGACGACAAAGGCCAGGTGCTTACACACATCTTTGGAGTGGAAGCGTGGTTGGCCACCCAAGGCCCCTTGCCGGTGAATCTCAAGTTTCTCATCGAAGGCGAGGAGGAGGTGGGCAGTTCCGGCCTGGAACACTATCTGACCGCGCAAACCGACCGACTGGCCTGCGACTGCGTGGTCATCAGCGACGGCTCGCAGTTCGCGCCCGGCCTGCCTGCGATCACCTACGGGCTGCGGGGGATCGCCTGTTTCGAGCTGCAGTTGACCGGGCCGAACCGCGATCTTCACTCGGGCACGTTCGGCGGTTCGGTCACCAATCCGGTGAATGCCTTGACGCGGATGCTCTCGGCCCTCATCGACGACCGCGGCCGGATCTGCCTACCCGGGTTCTACGACAATGTGATTCCCCTTTCCGCCCGGGAACGCGAGCAGTTCGCCTCGCTGCCGTTTGACGAGGCGCATTACTTCTCTCAGATCGGCCTGAGCGGAGCGGTGGGCGAGGAAGGCTACACGACCCTGGAACGCCGTTGGGTTCGTCCGACCTTCGACCTCAACGGCATCTGGGGCGGTTACCAAGGCAAGGGCGCCAAGACCGTCCTGCCGGCCCAGGCCGGAGCCAAGTTCAGTTTCCGCCTCGTGCCCGATCAGGATCCCCACCAGGTCGGCCGCGCGCTGGAGGAAATCCTCCGGAAGCTATGCCCGCCGGGGATTACCATGGAATTGGTCTCCCACCATGGCTCGCCCGGCGTGCTCGTCCCGCTCGAGAGCCCCTACGTACAGGCCGCGGCGCGGGCGATCGAGCATGCCTTTGGCCGCGCCCCGGTGTACGCGCGCGAAGGCGGCTCGATCCCCATCGTCACCGCGTTCCACGAAACGCTGCACGCCGACGCCCTGCTCATTGGCTGGGGACAGGACGACGACAACACGCACAGTCCCAACGAGAAGTTCTCGCTGGCCGATTTCCATCGCGGCATCCGCGCCAGTGCGAAGCTCTGGGAGGAATTAGGAAAACTCGCGACAAAGAACTAACAGCCCGTTCCGAAAGCTCTCCTCGATATCGATGGACGGGACCCAATCTCTGTCTTCTATCTTCTGTCTACTGCGTACTGACCCATGCTAGACCGCAAATACGTTGTCGAGAACTTCGAGTTGATCAAACAGAACTGCGCGAACCGAGGGGTTCGGGCGGACCTCGATCGCGTTGTGGAGTTGGAGAGCCGTCGCAAGGCCTGCCAACTCGAAGTCGATCAGCTCAATCGCCAGGCGAACGAGGTCTCCAAGTCGATCGGCAAGGCGTCCACTCCGGAGGAACGTGA
>CAZFKF010001085.1:0-2610 GCA_964518805.1 uncultured Planctomycetaceae bacterium
CGAGAAGCTCTCGATGTCACAGTTGGCGATCGATATCGAGCCCAAGACGCCGGCCACCTGGCAAGGGCTTCCCGTTCTTGTCGTGGTCATGCTCGGCGGTTTCGCCGTCAACTTCATTTGGTGCCTACTGTTGAACTTCAAGAATCGTACGACCGGAGATTACCTCAAAGCAAACTCGCCACTGGTACTCAACGTACTGTTCTCATCTGCCGCTGGGGCACTTTGGTATTCGCAGATGGCCTTACTGACCACCGGGAATGCGTACATCGGCGACTACAAGTTTTCGAGCTGGTCCGTATTCATGTCGGCGCAGATTATTTTCAGTACGCTCTGGGGTATTGCCCTGGCGGAGTGGAAAGGCGTCAGCCAGCGTACGCGGCGGTTGTTGTTCTCAGGGTTGGCGATCCTGATCTTCTCAGTGATCGTCATTGGTGTCGGAAACTATTTGCAGGAGGAGAGCAAGAAACGAGCGGAATCGAGCAGGTCGGCGGCTGTCAGTGCCTCGTGCTGCGAGCCATCTGTCTGGTCGGATCGCGAACCGGCTTGATCGCGCGCAGAGTCTGTCCGGGAAGGACCTGTCGACGACAGCCAAGCGGCGGAGCGTTGGGTTCCAAAGTCGTTCGTCCCAGGGGGACGCTTGAGAATAGCCCAGCGATTTATCGCTGGGATTCGGTTCACGTCGCGACGGCCTCTGTCCCGGAGGGACAGTTGAACCGTTGCCAAGGAGTCGCCGATGGGCCATTCCTTCACAAGCAGCCTCGTTCATTGCACGTTCAGCACGAAAGGGCGGCGGCGGTCGATCACCATGGATCTTCAGGAGCGTCTGTGGCCGTTCATGGGCGGAATCGCGCGGAAGAACGAAATAAAGGCTTTGGTGATCGGCGGCGTCGAGGATCACTCGCATCTGCTCCTCGCGTTGCCCTCAACGATGGCGATTGCCAAGGCGATTCAACTCATCAAAGGCGGTTCGTCCAAATGGGTGCACGATTCCATGCCGGAGCGCGGCGACTTCGCATGGCAAGAGGGATATGGAGCGTTCAGCATCGGGATTGCCCAGGTGGAGGACACGATTGCATACATCCAGAATCAAGCGGAGCACCATCGCAAGAGGACGTTTCAGGAGGAATTCCTGGCGTTCTTGAAGAAGCACGAAATGGAATTTGATGAGCGGTACATCTGGGATTGAGAGGCGGCGGTTCAATTGTCCCTCCGGGACAAGACAAGTGTTGCGAGGCTCGCCATCCCAGCGATGAATCGCTGGGCTATGATCAAGCGTCCCTCCGGGACGCGCAGTGGCGAGCACATCGGAGTTCGCGATCGTTGTTCGTTGTTGATTCCGGTTATGCATGGTTCATCCTTTGCCGGCTGATTTCGTCTGTCGTCCACTGTCCATCGCCGTTCGTCCATCTGTCGTCATTCATGCGTCATCCGCTAGACCAGGTCCAAGAGACAAATCATGGCGAGCTATACGGAGGCTAATGCGCAAGGGGAGGGACTCCTCACCCGGCTCGACCAGCTCTATGAGTTCGAGCGGCAGCCGGTCGCCGACGACAAACTCCAGCCGGGGGCCTATTTCGCCGGCGTGTACTCGGGCGAGCACATCGCGGCCACCGAGTTCGTGATCGGGGCGTCACTGGTCAGCTTCGGCGCCAGCGCCTACGACGTGTTCGTGGGATTGGCGATCGGCAATCTGCTGGCGGTCCTTTCGTGGACGCTGGTCTGCGCGCCGATCGCCTATCAGACGCGGATGACCCTCTACTGGTATCTCCGCAAGATCGCCGGTCCGGCCGTGACCGTCGTCTTCAACCTGCTGAACGGGATCCTGCATTGCATCCTCGCCGGCGCGATGCTCACGGTGTCGGCCTCCGCCGTGCGGATCTTCTTCCGCATCCCGGCGCAGACCGGTTGGTTGCCGACCGACTATCGGTTCGTGCTCGTGGTTTTGGGGGTCGGCGCGGTAGTCGTCACCCTGGCCATCCTGGGGTTCAAGCGGCTCGCCCAGTTCGCGTCGGTCTGCTCGCCTTGGATGGTGACGATGTTCGTGGCCGGGGCCCTGGTGGCGGTCTCGGTCCTCGGGCACGTGAAAAGCCCCGCCAGCTTCTGGAAGATCGCCGACACGAAGATCTGGACAGGTACAGTGCCTGGCGGGGGCCAACCGCTCGGGTTCTGGCACATCGTGGCTTTCGCCTGGGTGTGCAACCTGGCCACGCACCTGGGCCTTTCGGACATGGCCCTGTTTCGCTTTGCCCGGCGGCCCTGGTATGGCGTCTACTCCGCCTTCGGGATGTTTCTCGGGCATTATGTGGCCTGGATCTGCGCGGGCATCATGGGCGCGGCGGCCGCGGCGCTGGCCAGGCAGTCGCTGGTGGAACTCGATTCCGGGGCCGTTGCCTATTCGGCCTTGGGCGCGATGGGCGCTGTGTGCGTCATGCTCGCCGGCTGGACCACGGCCAACCCAACACTATACCGGGCGGGCTTGGCGCTCCAGGTTGCCACCACCGGCTGGCCCCGTTGGCTGGTGACCTTGGTGGCCGGTGTCGTGACCACGATCGTCGCTTGTTCTCCGTTTGTCTTCCTGCGCCTCTTGGGCTTCGTCGCTCTCTACGGCAT
>CAZFKF010001086.1:0-2608 GCA_964518805.1 uncultured Planctomycetaceae bacterium
TCGTAGTATTCCGGGTTCTTGACCATCCACATGCAGCACGCGTCGACGTGGTTATAGTCCGGCTTGATGTCCGGATACTCCTTGGCTACATCCTGGAAGGTGCGCCACCAGAGGTCGTGCCCGAAGGTCAGTACGTTCGTCTTGGCTACCAAAGTGAGCTGCTTCTTCTTGTTACGCTTGCGGGTGAGCTCGAAGGCCCAACGAATGCAGCGTTCGCAGCCCTTGCGCGTGTAGACGGCCACCTGGGTGGCGACTTCATCGGGGGTGTTCTTCTTGAGGAACCCGCCCGTGCCGCAGTACATGTCCTCGGTGTTCTGCCGAACGACGACGTAGTCGATGTCGTCTGGCCCTTTGCCGGCCAGCGGGGTCTGAACGCCGGGGAACAACTTGACAGGCCGCAAGTTGATGTACTGATCGAAATGGAACCGCAACGCCAGCAGGAGCCCCTTCTCAAGGATCCCCGGGGCGACGTCGGGATGGCCTACTGCCCCCAAAAGGATGGCGCGAAAGCCAGCGAGTTCTTTGAGCACGCTGTCGGGCAGGATTTCGCCAGTACGCAGGTACCGATCGCCGCCAAGGTCGTAATCCGACAATTCGAGGGGTATGCCCTCCATCTGGCAAACGGCCTTGAGCACCTTGACGCCTTCTGCGGCCACTTCCGGGCCCGTGCCGTCGCCGCCGATCACCGCCACCTTGAGCGTGCTGCCATTCATGACTCTTCGATTCCCCGATAGAGGCGATTGCTGCCAAACCAAGTCAACTATTTTACGCGGAGCGCCAAACGCTCACAAGATCCCGCCGCGCCGGCGTGATGCAGAGCACGACACCCAAGACGTATGTCCGAACGGGCGTTCGCTGCCAGACCCGGCATCGACGCAGGCAGAATGTAGTCGCTGCCCTGAGTGCAGGAAGAGCGATCGTGGCCGAAACGGCCTGGGAGAACTCCGACGTGCGGCCCAACGGGCTCAGGTCGATCCCCAAGCCGCCGGTGCGGACAGGAACGTCGAAGGTCGCCGCACCCAGGCTATCAGCCACTACCGAACCAAGATACGCTCGAGCGTCGCGCAACCCCATTACAGCCGCACCCGCATTGAATCGTCTTCAGCGGCCCCGATCCCGCAGGCAGCCCTAGGGCGTTGCGGCGACGCGGTCGGCGGGAGGCAGGATGCGGACGGTTGCGACGGGCTCGGTGGGCAGGATTTGGCCGGCGGCCAGTCCCTGCCAGAAAGCCACCCAGCGATCCCACGGGATGAGCACTTGCGAGTAGAGCACTTGTGTCGGGGCGAGTGCGGGCAGCGTCTGCCCAGCCGCGCCGCGCACGAGCTGCGGTTCGATCGCCTCTTCCAGACGCAAGTCGTAGAGCACGCGGGTCGGTGCGCCGTTGGGCAGTCCCACCACGAGACTGTCGCCGGCCACGCTGCAATCGGCGCCGGGCGGCAGGGCGGTGCGGATCTGCTCGAACACGAGGGCCACGCCCGACAGCTTGTAGAATCCGGCCAGCGCTGCTTCCAGAACCGTTCGTTCGGCCGCTGCAAGCCGCGCCGTCCACCCGGGACGGAGCACGGTTGCTGCAAGCCAGCCGGATCGCATCTCCAAGCTCAATTCCAGGGTTTCTTCGGCCGCGGCATCGCAGTCCAACAAAATGCGGATGCGAATGGTGTTCAAGCGGACCGAGCGGAGCTTGATCGCGTGGACATCCCGCGGCCGCGCCTGGCTCAACAGTTCCAGCAACTCCCGCTCGACGAAGCGTCGCACGGCCTCGCGCACGTGACCGAGCGCATGCAATCGTTTGGCGGCGTCGATCTTTCCTTTGCCGGCTTGCGCGCGGCGCTCGGCACGGCGGAGCTTGGCGAAGAGCTTGGGCACGGTGCCCGAATGGAAGCCCGGCCGCAAGAGACGCTGGATGCTCTCGCCGTGCGATCCGACGACGGCCTTGGGCAGGTCGCGCCCTCGGTTGGCCCCATACAGCCGCCAATTCTCCTTCAACTCCCACACCAGGAACCCGAAGACCCCCGGGATGCTCCAAATCACCGCGGCCGCCACGGTGAGAGCCACATCTCTTCCCATTTCGGTCGTTTGTTCCAGGAACATGGCCAAGTAGGGGATGAAGGCGAAAAGCAATTTGTGCGAGACCGTGACCACGGGAAAGTGCTTGATGGGGTTGATCTGCGGCTCGATCAGCAAGTTGACGCAGAACCGCACGACGTAGATCACGAAGGCCCAGAGGGGCCCCAGCACGGCCTTGGCGGCAAAGGTCCACCGGGTCTCGCCGGTACGGAACTGAAGCCATTCGTCGACCGTATACAACAGGCGTTCGAGCGCTTCGAGGATGCTGCGAAAGAGGTCGACCAGGAAGTAGAACAGCCCGGTGAAGATCGGGATACCCAGCCGCCGCCACGCCTGCATCAGGCCGTCGAGGACCAGGTCCTCCACTTCCCGACCCACGCGAGAGTTCAACAAGAGGTTGACGATCAGGAACAGCCCGGCGCCGCTGGCGGCTGAAGTCTTTCCCCCCAGTGCCCGCGGCAATACCAGCCAGGCCACTCCCGAAATGGCCAACGGCTTGAGCCCGAAGCGGTAGGTCAGGCGCATCGCGCGGCTGCGCAAG
>CAZFKF010001087.1:0-2603 GCA_964518805.1 uncultured Planctomycetaceae bacterium
GTTCTTCTGAAATGCGATCGAAGCGAGGAATACTCGGCGGCGCCGTCCAAGTATGCTACGACAAAGCAGTCTGCTGGTCGCAGATGAGAGAGCTGAAGTACAATGCGGTGGCCCAAAAAGCCCAGCGCGGGCAAATTGCGACCGTCTCGATCCTTCGAGAGTGACATCATGCATCACGATAGCTGCCATGAGCCATCGACGGACAAATCGGCGACGCAGCCTTCGACTCGCGGGCTTCGGCTGAAGCGGCTGTCCATCCTAGGCGGCTGCGCCCTGGCTCTCGGTGCGTTCTGCCTCCTGGCGAAAACCTTGGTTCGCGATATATCGCATGACGATGGTGGCATATCGAACCCACGTGAGATTCAGGAATCAGAAACCGAACCGGGGCAAAAGGGCGCTGCGGAATTCCCCACACCGAACCTCGCCGCGAAGATCGAAAGCCTTTGTTCGAGCTGCCATCTCTTGCCGACTGCCGATGTGGAGCCGCGCGGGCGATGGCGGGGGAAGATCGAGCAGATGTACCGCTACATGCGCGGCGAACGGCCGATTCCCGAGGAGCGCATGCCGCCGATCGAGGAGGTGATCGGGTACTGGGCCTCGCGCGCCCCGGAGATCCTGCCCGTGCCGCCGGATGCGCTGGCATCGCCTCCATCGCCGGTGAAGTTCACCCGGCGCGTCGTTCATCTCGACGCGATCCCGAGTTTCCCGGCAGTCTCTTGCGTGAGGATTGTGCGTTTCACCAAGAACGGCCCGCCTCAATTGCTGATCTCCGACCTCCGGCACGGCGTCGTGGTCCTATGGACTCCCACGCTCCCCGAATCGACGGCCCGCGTCGTTGCCCGAATTCCGCATCCGAGTCACACGACCGTGGTCGACCTCGACGGGGACGGTCGCCTGGACATCTTGGTGGCCAACATGGGCGTGTTCGGGCCCAGAGACACAGACCAGGGCTCGGTCGTCTGGCTGCGGAACCGGGGCAACGAGGAGTTCGAACCGATGGTCTTGCTCAGCGGGTTGGGGCGAGTCAACGATGTCCAGGCAGCCGACTTCGACGGAGACGGAAGACTGGACCTTCTCGTGGCGGTGTTCGGCAATCTGACCACCGGCATGCTCGTCTACCTGGAGAATAACACCGCGGATTGGTCGCATCCGCGTTTTGAGGGCATGGTCCTGGAACCCCGGCCCGGCACGCTCGACGTCCCGCTGGTCGACCTGGACCGCGACGGTCACCTGGACTTCGTCATGCTCCAGGCCCAGGAGCACGAGCGGATCGTCGCCTTCGTGAACCGCGGCTGGGGGAGCTTCCGTCAGGAGTTGATCTACCGCGCACCGCATCCGCGCTGGGGTTCGGTGACGATTCGCCTGGTTGATCTGCAGGGCAGCGGCCGCACCGATGTGCTTTTCGCGCACGGCGACTCGCTCGAGAATCCGGTCGTGATTCGTCCGTATCACGGCATCAGCTATCTGGAAAACAAAGGCTCCTTCCCTTTCACTTGCCATCGGCTTACGCATTTTCCCGGCTGTCACACGGTGATGCCGATTGACGTGGACGGCGACGGACGGCTGGACATCGTCAGCAACGCATTCATCCCCGCCGCACATCCGATGGCGCACGACGCCAACCTTCTGGACTCGGTGATCTGGCTGCGTCAGACCTCTCCGGGCCAGTTCCAGCGGTATTCTGTAGAAACCGGGGCATTGCTTCATCCCTGCGGAGAGGTGGGCGATATCAAGGGCGACGGCAGCCTGGCGATCGTGCTCGGCAATTTCCTCTATTTCGAGCTCCAGGACATCAGGTGGCAGACTTGCCTGACGATCTATGAGAAAGCAGAGCGAATTGATCATTCGCCTTTGGGAACCAATTTCTGAAATCCGGTGGCCGGCGTCACTGCCACACCCGGTCTCGGCACCTTCTAGTCCTCAGACAGGCGAACGCCCGTCGTTAGTTTGTGAACGGTCTTCGGCGTCGACATTGCGGGTCATGCGGACTACGCCCCCCGGGCCTTGACCCAGCAGTACCGCGTCGAGTTTCGTTTTGGCCGCGAGGAGTCTGCGGCCGGCTGGCGCCGCGACAGTTGGCGTTGGGCCTGGCAACGCCTCGCACCCAAAGTCACACCCCAGAGTATCGAGACGGCCCTCCGCGCCGGCGAGTTCTGCTGGTCCAGCGGCCACCGGCATTGCCATTTCATAGGTCGAACCCGCGGCCGGATTGCAGCATTCCGAGACGATCCACGGCTTGTCCGCGGCCGACCCAGCAATCTCATTGCGGGGCAGAGCGCGACCGAAGAGCCGCACTTCGCGGATCTTGCCGCTGAAATCGTCGACCTCGCCGAAGCCGATCCGCAGCGCGACCTCGGTGGTCAGGTCATAGTCGGCCGAGTTAGTTCTACTGCGCACGGTTATGGCCGCTTGCAGCGAATGAGGTCTTTCAGATAGATGCCTTTTTTCCGCAGCGTCTGCCGTGTTCGTTTGATATTCGACTTGCGAGCCGTAGCGTTGCGATGTTGCCAGTGCTGGATTTCGTTCGCAGCCTCCTGGATCAAGGCGGTGCATAGCGCGCCGCTAAGCCACCAACTCCGCACTAACGCCGCCACCGCGACGTG
>CAZFKF010001088.1:0-2603 GCA_964518805.1 uncultured Planctomycetaceae bacterium
GCTCAAGGATGTGAAGAAACGTTGGGGCCACGGCCAGGAGGACGTCTTCCCCGTGTCTCAGTTCGAGAAGCTCTGGGGCGACATGACGAGCCTGGCCGAGGTCGCCTGCCGCTTCTTCGTGGTCCCGCGCCTCCGCGGCCAACAGCTCAAGGACCAGGCCCAGTTGGACGCCTGGCTCCGCGACGGTTCGGCCGCCTACGTCGATTCGCTGTGCGCGTGGAGCGATCCATGAGGTGTTGCGAGAGAATCACTTGCCGGTAGTTGATTCCCTCAAGCAGCCGAACCGCCGCCCCCTCCCAACGCAGCCAAGAGGCAAAGCATGCCCCTGAATGTCCCCGTCGCACAGCGTGCCGTGTGTCTGATGTTGCTGGCGATTTCCTCCGCCCGGGCCGAGGATCGGGTGCGATTTGACTTTGAGACCGGCGACTTGCAGGGCTGGGAAGTGGTGGAGGGGAAGTTCGACCGGTTGGTCTCCGCTCGGGACGTGTTCCACAATCGCTACCCGGAGGTCCCAGGCAACCGGTATAACAAGCAGGGAGAGTATTACCTCTCTACGGTCGAGCAGCAGCCGGGAATGCCTTCCCGCGATGCCATGACCGGCGTTGTCGAATCGCCCGTGTTCGTGCTCACCGGCCCCAAGATGTCGATGCTCGTCGGCGCCGGCACCCTGTCGCTTTCTTACATCGCCCTTTGTACCTTCGACGGCAAGGAGGTCCTCGTCGCCCGCGGCAAGGCCGGCACCGAAGTCATGCAGCGGGTCGCTTGGGACGCCCCGAGCCTTGTGGGCCAGCGCGTGTTCCTGCGGGCCGTGGATCGCGAGTCCGGCGGCTGGGGCCATGTCACCATGGACGATTTCTCGGCCCAAGGCCGGCTCGATCCCGAGGCCACTACAGGTCGGTTCGCCGCGATCCGCGAGCGCCGTCTTCGCGAGCGACTCAAGACCGTCGCCCTGCGCGCCGCCATTGAAGACCTCGTGCGGACCTTCGGCAAGGAGTACCCTCGCGGGGCCGAGTTTCTTGCCCGGCTCGATCGGATCGAACAAAGCAGCAGGCACACTCCGTGTGCCGCAGCGAACGACGCACGGAGCGTGCCTGCCACTCTCTGGCCGACCGACGACCTTGTGCGGGACATGGAGACGCTGCGTCGCGAGGCCCTACTGGCCAACCCGCTGGTCCTGCGCCAGCCGGTCGTCTTCGTCACGCGGCACCAGTACCGCAGCCACTACCACGCCATCGACACGCTGTTCCACACCTGCGAGCTGAACGCCGACCGGGGCATGACTCCACATGCCGACCTGTTTCAGCCTGGCGGGGCCCTGAAGATGCTGGACCCCGCCACCGGCCGCGTGACAACGCTCGTCGAAGTGCGCGACGGCGTGGCCCGCGACCCGGAAGTCCACTTCAGCGGTCGGAAGATCGTCTTCGCCCTGCGGCGCCATCGCGACGAGGACTATCACATCTGGGAGATCCAGGCCGACGGCTCGGGCCTGAGGCAACTCACCTCGGCGCCGGGCGTTTCCGATTTCGATCCCTTCTACCTGGCCGACGACCACGTCGCCTTCTCCTCGACCCGCGAGCCCAAGTACAACCAGTGCAGCCGCGACCACGGGGCGAACCTCTTCTCGATGGAGGCCGACGGGGCCAACATCCACCAGATCAGCAAGAACAACCTCTTCGACAACCACGGCACACTGGCCCCCGACGGCCGAATCCTCTATGCCCGGTGGGAGTACGTCGATCGCAACTTCGGCGACGCCCACGGCATCTGGACGGTGGGGACTGACGGCACGAACCAGGCGATCTACTGGGGCAACAACACGGCGTCGCCCGGGGCGGTGTATTATCCGCGGGTCATTCCCGGGACCGACGAGTTGCTGTGCGTCTTCGGCATGCACCACTACCGTCTGTGGGGCGCGTTGGCGATCGTCGACCGGCGGCTCGGATTGGACGGCCGTCGGCCCGTCGTGCAAACCTGGCCCGCCGAGTCCATCGACCGCGTGCGCGACGCAGGCGGCTTCGATTGCGACGGGTTCGTCTCGGTCTATCCGAAATACGAATGTCCGTTCCCGCTGAGCGACAAGTATTTCCTCGTTTCGCGGATGACGATGCGGCCCGGCCAAGCCCCGGCCGGCGACGCCCAATTCGGCGAGGAAATGGGGATCTACGTCGTCGATCGTTTCGGCAACGAGGTGCTGCTGCGCGCCGAATCGCCCGGCTGCTACGACCCGGTGCCCCTGAAGGCATCGCCCCGCCCGCCCGTGCTTTCGCCCCGCCGCAACTTCGAGAACCGCGAGGGCTCCTTCTACGTGGCCGACGTCTATGCCGGCACGCACATGCAGGGCGTGAAGCGCGGCAGCGTCAAGCGGCTCCGCGTGGTCGAATCGCCGGAGAAGCGGCACTGGTCGCCGGGAGCCTGGTTCGGCCAGGGCTACACCGCGCCAGGCATGAACTGGCACAGCCTCGAAAACAAGCGCATCCTGGGCACCGTGCCGGTCGAAGCCGACGGCTCGGCGTACTTCACCGTGCCGAGCGACACGTTTGTCTACTTCCAACTGCTCGACAAGAACGGGATGATGATCCAGTCGATGCGGAGCGGGGCCTCGG
>CAZFKF010001089.1:0-2599 GCA_964518805.1 uncultured Planctomycetaceae bacterium
GCAATGTAATACGACCGCACGCGACCGTCCGGCGAGGCCAGCAGAGACACGTCTCGGCCGCCGATCGTGACTTGGGTCTCCTGGGCGCCCGGGACCTTTGTCTTCCACTGAGCGCGCTGGTCCATGAAGTTCCTGCGCAGCACCTCGTTGGTGCGGGCCTGGAACAATAGTCCGTACGCCGCCCCTTCTTGCAGGAAGAGATCCGTGCCCACGATCGCCACGTCGGCCACCACGGCGTCGCCGAAGAAGCGGGACGCCAACGTGGTCTGTGTGGCCAACTGCATTTCCATGCGTTCCCGCATCCTCCGGTCCATTCCGCGGGAAGCGACCAGGTTCGAGAGGTCGCCGCCGATTCGTTCGAGCATGTCCTGGAACCAGAGGAAGTTGGCAAAGCTCCCGAACCGGACGTAGAAGCACTCCGCCGGCACGCGAAGCGCCAAGGGTTCGATGGTCGCTTCGCCGGTCGGCAGCGGCGCGTCCGAGGGTTCCGCCTGGAAGGGCCGGGGCAACGGCTGATCGGCTGCGGTGCTGCCCGGGCGGGCCCCAAGGAACCGTTCTCGCTCGATGTTCATGCGCAAGGATTCGCTGTCGGCGATCAGGCTCAACTCGCGGACGAGTTGCCCTTGCCAGGCCGCTTGTGACGGCGGCGCCGGTGGTTCGAGCCCAAGGCGTTTCGCCAGCATGGCGCGGAGGTAGTTCTCGACCACGGGTGGATACGATGGTCTTCCCAGGAAGAACCCGGACGCTGTCCTATACTGACTCCACCAGGCGTCCCGCAGCCGCTTCCATCCGGCAGGATCGATGCTGGGCGTGATACGCAGTTCGTGAGCGACTTGCGACCGGATCGTCAAATCCAACGGCTCTTGTCCCGTGAAGAGAAAGTAGACCTTCACCCTGCCGCGGTCTTCGATCACCTGGCTCAGGACGCGGACGATCCGTCGCCGTGAATCGCTCAACAGTTCCTTGGCGGCGCCAGCCAGCGTCCGGCTATCGACCGCCGGGTAGAGCACGCGGCCCCGCTTCTCGTCGATTCCCAGCCCTTGCCATCCAAGCGGCTGCGGCGCCTCGGAAGCGGGTAGATCGACCTCCACGCACGCGACGCCGAGCGGTTCGCCGACGCAGGCTTCTGTGCGAGCCTTGATCGCTTCCGCATAGGCAGCCCCCGCTGCCGCTAGTGATGAGACAATGACGGCCAGCGCCGCAAGCACACCTTGCGAGCCCCGGAACATGGTTCGAAATCCTTTGCGATGCAATAGACACTCCCTTGGATCAATCGTAGGCTCGTCATCGCCGGAGGCAATGACGCAGGCAAAGCCTTCATCCATTCCTCGACGGTCGCCGACGTGCGACTTTTCAGCCCGCACGCTCAGCGCCCGACCGGCTTCACGTTGGTCGCCTTGGTCGGTTTGAGCTTCAGGCAGGGGACGTCCGGCACGTCAACTCCCAACGCCCGCAAGCCGCAGGCGATGCTCGGCTTGAAGTCCTCCGGCGCGGTATCCAGGCCGGCCTTCAGGGCGGCGATCGCATTTGGGCCTCCGACCCGCTGGAGGCCGGCGCGCACGTCCTCGCGCAGGTCCGGGTCCGCAAAGACAGTCGCCGCAGCGGCCGGGTCGATCATGGCGTCATCAACGATCTCCGAGAGCATCCAGATGATGTCGCGCCGCAACGGAACCGGCTGCTGTTCGTCGCGAAATACCGCCAGCAAGGCCCCCGCCGTCGCCTTCTTTTCCTCGTCGGCGCCTGGGCGGCCACTGTGACGGACGATCTGCCACATCGCCCGGTTGGCGGCCCGGGACACTTCCAATTGGCCATCCTTGACCACGCCGGCCAGCGGACCGATCGCCGCCGCGCCCACGCTTCCCGCCGCCTGCCAGGCAGCCGTACGGACCTTGTCGTCGTTGTCCTTGATCTTGGCGATCAGCGCATCCAGTGTCAGTTCTTCCATCGTCGTACCCTTGGTTGTGTGCAGTGATTGGCGTGTGAAATCGGCAGGTGCCTGCCACATTGGCAAACTAGAGATGATACGGGAACCGCTGTGGCCGGCTCATCATGCGGCGGGCCAGATCGTCGCCAACGATTTCTTGCTTGACCGGGTCCCATTGGATCTTCCTGCCCAGCACGTAGGCGATGTTGCCGAGAATGGTCAGATTGGCCGTAGCCACGCCGGCCTCGATGTTCATGATCGTCTTCCGGCCGGTGCGGATTCCCGCGAACCAGTCCTCCTTGTGGCCGGGGCTCTTGTAGATTTCCTTCCCGCCCGGTGCGACTTTGAACTCGCGGGCCTTCTTCTGGGTCCACGTGCCGCCATCGCCGCCGAAAAGGACCAGGGTGTCCTTGTCGCCGTGATACACCGCTCCATAGTCGTTGTGCCCCACGCCCTCTTCCTTATCGGGGCGCTTACCCGGCTGGCTCCAGACCAGCACCCAGTCGGGGTTCTTGAACGTATAGGTCACTTCCATGTCGACCGGGCAATCCCAGAGGCCCTTGGTCGGCGCCGTGCCCGTGGCTTCGACGCTCACCGGCCCGCCCTGCTGGTCCGCGCCCATCAGATACAGCGCGCAACTCATCACGTGGGCCCCGCGGTCGCGAATCTGTCCCC
>CAZFKF010001090.1:0-2586 GCA_964518805.1 uncultured Planctomycetaceae bacterium
TCGTGTAGTCATAGGTGGCGGTGTCGCCCACGCCGTCGACGAGGGTGAGGTCCACGCCGTCGAACTGGCTGCCGGCGATCTTGGCCGCCAGGGTCAAGGTGTTGGCGCCTTCGCCGATGCTGACGGCGGCAGCCGCGGCGCCGGCCTTCGCCCAGGCCTGGGTCCCGGCATTGATCTGGATCACGTTGGGGCTTCCGGCCATCCATTTGGCGCTGGTCGTGGTCGTGGTCGTGTCCTTGACGTACTTGACCGTGAAGTCGCCGGCGCTGCTGCCCGCGGTCTTGGCGGTCAGGCTGTAGCCGTCGGCGCCACCGGAATTCATCATCTTGACGGCGCCGGCGCGGTCGGCCGTGGCGACACGGTCGGCCAGGACGGCGTTCACGCCCGTGGCGTCGGACACCAGGTTGATCGCGTCGGCGATCTGCTGGACCGTGGCCCCAGCGTCGAACTGGAAGGTCTGGAACCCCTGGGACCCACCGACCTCGATCGTGGCCGACGAGGTCAGTTGCTTGCCCTTGAAGGTCAGATTGGCCTGCGTGGCTTGGGCCACGACATCGGCGTTGACGCTGACCTGCGACGCCGTGCCGAAGTTGGCCTGATTGACCTGGAGGTTGCTCATCTTCGAGGCGTCGACGTTCTGCGAGATGAAGTCGAGGTTGCCGTCCAAGAGGGCCTTGCCCTGGAACTGCGTGGTCTGGGAGATGCGGTCGATGGCTTGGAGCGAAGAGTCGATCTGCAACTGGTTAGCGGCGATCTGGGCGTCGCTGAGGGCCCCCTTGTTGGCCGCCTCTTCGACCAGCCCGCGGATGTCGTCCAACAGCGAACTCACCTGGCCCAAGGCACTGTCCGCCGTGGCGATCATCTGGTTGGCCGACTGGCTGTTGCTGATGGCCTTTTGGGCCCCGATGATGTCGCTGCGGAGGTTTTCGCTGGCGATCAAACCGGCCGGGTCGTCTTTGCCTGTGTTGATTCGCAAACCGGTGCTCAGCCGCGTCAAGGCTTGCTGCAACTGGGCATTCGACTTGGCCAACGTCTTTTGGGCGTTGAGCGAGCTGACATTGGTGTTAATACGGGTCATGCTAGACACCTCGATTGAGAAAAAGTTTTGTCAAAGCCTGACCGGAGTGCGGGGAGTCGACTCTTCCGGGCCAGCTTGTTGGTACGCCGCTTCGAACTACGCCGCTCGATACGGCCCTCAGCACAAATGCCCCGTGTATTTCCTATCTGTCTTTCCTTCGGCACGACGGGCACAAACGCTTTCTGAGCTGGCACGCGCGGCCGCGCAGTCAGCGCAGGAGGACCAATCCAATTACGCCCTCGAAAAGAGATATCGGGCGACGAATCTGGGCACTTTAGGCAATTTAAGGCAGGTTTGGCTCCCGTCCGATGCTCTTCGCGAATGCTGCGGTGAAATGACCCGCACATTCGGCGCAGACGGAACCCTAGGGACTGCGGGCCCGTGGTTCGTTGAGGGCCGCGAGCGCGCAGGTGCTCTGCAGATTTCCACGGAGGGTCGTCGAAAGGCCATCAGATGCCGATGGGCCCCGGCGGGTGCGAGGGGACGCCGACCGGCGGGCGGGATCAGCCGTTCTTAGGCGTGGTGCGGTTGGGTGGGAGGCGACTCAGATCGCCGACGTCGCGGGGCTGCATCCGGCTGGCTTGCATGTTCTCGCGCTGGATCGCCTCAAAGACCTCCCGGCGATGGACCGGGATCTCCGTTGGCGCGTCGATTCCCAGGCGGACCTTGTCGCCCCGGATGTCGACGATCGTGACCACGATGTTGTCGCCGATGATTATGCTTTCGTCGCGTTGTCTGGATAGGACCAGCATCGGTGGCTCCTTGGGGCTCAGGCACTTCTCTTGCGGGCGGCCACGGTGCCTTGGAGTTCGTGCTGCACGGGCAACTCGCCGTTGGCGATCACCTGCCGTCCCAGACGGCGGTCGACATTGATCACCACCGGCGCTTTCAGATTCAACGTGACCGACCGATCGCTCTTGCCCACAATGGCAAGCACACGAATCGACTGGAGGTCTTCCGCCTCCAGTGGCTCCAACTCCCGTCGGGCCACGTGAAGCCGATATCCCGGCACGTATCTCCGTGGGCTCACCACGGCAAACGCGATCTCCGGCCGGTTGACGCTCTGAAGCCATGCCAGGGCGGCACTGCGGCCATCGGCCAACAACACCCAGTCGCGGCAGTCGGGAAAACCCGGCACTCCCTCCGCAAACCGGATCACGTCGTCGGCGTCAATCTGGATCGGACCGAACCGCGTGGTTTGGACTTCCATGACCTTCACATCCAGGGTTGGTGGTGTCCCCTCCGGGCAACCAGTGCACCAAGGCGTATGACCTGCTCGCGGAACCCTTTGTCCGCGGCAGGACGGCGGTGGGGAACGCCCTCCCTGGGTCATTCCACCAAGCCACTCACCGGCGAAATACGGTAGCGCACATAGACCGTATCGTCTTGGGCAACTGCGAAGGGCGAGGAAAACCGTGCAAACCATCCGATTGCCGGCAACTTACCGCCACAGAGCACGCGATGGGGAGACCAAACATCGCCGAAGGGGAGCCGTTCCCCGACTCCCG
>CAZFKF010001091.1:0-2586 GCA_964518805.1 uncultured Planctomycetaceae bacterium
ACGCTCGCGCAGCAACTGGCCCGGCGTGGCCACGAAGTCACCGTCTACGAGCAAGACCGCTTCCCGGGAGACGCTTTGCGCGAAGCCGCGGCCGATGGCGACCTGGATTCGCATCTCATCGATCGCCGGTTGCGACAGCTCGCCAGAGAGGGCGTGATCTTTGCCACGAGCCTCCTCCTCGGTCGCGACATTCGAGCCGGCTATCTGCTTCGGCAGTGCGACGCCCTCTGTCTGACGCTGCGGACTATCGGCCGGTCGGCCCCCCGCGCGCCCGAATATGTCGAACTCGCGGCGCAACTCGATCTTGAGTGCAACGATCAGGGCGAGATTGTCAGCAACGACGGTTGCACGTCGCGGGAGCGGGTGTTCGCCATCGCGGACTTGGCCGCCGACCTTCAGCCAATCGCATCGGCGATCCGCGAGGGGCGAGATGCGGCGACAACGATCCACGATCGACTGTGCGGATGAAGATGAAGCAGGTCCAGGCGGTTCAGCGGGCCCTGGCCCAGAGGTCCTGACCGGAGTCCTCCCACTGGCCTCTGCGTAGGCAGAGCCCTCGGCGTCAACCGCTCCATCGTGTCATCATGAGCGCGCGACTAGCGCTGCGGTGGATTGACGGTGACCGTCACGGGGTTGGTTGCTGCTCCGTCGCCGCGAATGACGACGAGTTCTGCCGGGGTGGCATCGGCCAGCGGCAAGTCGGGCATCTTCACGCGCACGCCCAGATCGTACCATCCGAGCACCTCGGCCTCCATTTCGATATTGCCGAGGTGGACGATCACTTTGCCCGGCTCTGGCCCAAGGCCTTCTCCGGCCAGGACCAACTCTCCTCCTGCCGCTACGACCTTCGGATCGACCTCGAACGCTGCCGGATCGACGGGGAGAACATCGCCGGCCGCCACGCGGGCACCGTTGTTGGCCTGATTGGCATCGGGAATCTCGCGATTCGCATCCGCGATCGCTTGAATGAAATTGAACGGCGGTTTGCCATCGGCGCCAGCGGCTTGCGCTGCTTCGAATGGCAGCCGAATGTCGACCGACTGCGTGTCACCCGCTTCAATCGCCGTGACGCGTACGGCCGCCTGCGGCAGATTGGCCGCCAGTTGTTCGGCCGGACTGGCGAACAGCCGCACGTCGAAGGCCTTGGTGATGGGCTGGTTGCTGTTGTTGCGGAACCATACCCGGTAGCGGGGCCCCAACTTCTCATCTGGATGCCCCGGGTCCACGAATCGCACGGCCAGAAGCTGCAGATCGTATTGCTGGTCTGCAACCACCGGCTTCTGGACCTCGACCCACGTGCCGCTGGCAACCTCGGGCAGCGGTGTCCACGCTGGGCAATTCCAGGCGACCCAGGGCTGCGCGACCGCGATGTAGACCACCGGCCGACACCAGAGCGGCCGCGGATCCCAGAACGGATTGCAGCGGTAGTACCAACTCCAATGCAGCCAGGGGGACCAACGCGGGTACCACCAGATCGACGGGTACCACGTGGGGCCGAACCAGGAGCGGTACTCGAAGCAATGCCGGTGATAGACTGGGCTGATCCAGCCGCGGTAATGGAAATTGGGATGAGCATGGAACCCATGCACCCCTGCTACGCTAGTTGCCCTGGTGGCGTGCGACCCTTTTGTCACGTTGGCGACATTGGTCGTGTGCAGGGCCATTCGTCGTGCCACATCGCCGTGCTGAGCCAGACGATACTGATCAGCGAGTCTCACCTTCTGGCCGACCTGGCTCTTGGACAGAGCTTCGAAGTCGCCCTTCTTCACACGATCGGCAAACTGTGCCCGGGCGATTGCGTCGTTCGTCGTCTTACTCCTCCCGAGCCCGCCCACGCCGGGAGTGACGACCTTGGCAGTCGTCCTCCGGAAGTCGTTCGATGACATTTCCCCCGTTTGCTTGCCGACGTTCGGCGCCTTGCCGGAGTCGATCTTCGCCGCTCCCGGGATCTTAGTCCTATCGATGCCGGAACTCGCAGGGCCAGATCGCTTGGTGGCCTCTGGCAGCCGGGAGGCATCGACGTTGGCCTTGCCCGGCGTCCTCGTGACATCGCCACTGTTCTTCCGCGCTCCCTCCGTCGATCTCGTCTTCGCGCTGGACGTATCCGGAATGTGTTTGCGGACCTCCGAAATGCCGGGCCTGTCTGTCGACGACTTGATCGCGTCGGGCTTTCGGCCCGGATCGAATTTGATCGGTGAATCGCGTCGGGAGGCAGAATCGGCCGCCCCCGATCGCGGCGCGGCGATCGAGTCTGCCGCGATGGACCTCCACGTGGTGCCTCGGTCCACGCTCTTCGAACCGACGGTGTCGGTGCTGCGTCCTCCGAGATTCGATTGGTTAAGCCGGGCTGCGCTCGATCGAGCGCCGTCCGCGGCAATTCTCGCGCCGTCTCTTGAGATGTTCGATACAGAGGTGCGTTGCTGGACTTCGGAGACCGTGGCGCGGTCATTTCCTCGCGGACTCGTTCCGCCGCCCACCGGCCGCCTCCTTCCGGCGCTGCCCATGGCCAATGTGCTTGCCAGAGTCGCGCGCTGGCCGATGGCCCCCGCAGAGTCCCCTCCTGGATTGCCCGAGCCGGAGCGATCG
>CAZFKF010001092.1:0-2580 GCA_964518805.1 uncultured Planctomycetaceae bacterium
CAGACAAATCATCGTTGGTGGGCCGGCGCTCCGCTTGTCCCACCCTACAATCCTACAATTCAAGTTCTCAAATCCTGAACACTCCTAGGAGAAGTTGGTCATGAACAGGATCGGTCGTTACGTTCCCGTTGCGTGGATCGCAGTTGCCGGCGTGGTGGCGTTGGTCGCAGCGCGGGGCCTGGTTCGCGCAGCCGAATCCAAGTCCGACGCCAAAGCCGATGCGTCGGCGGCCAAGGAAGGCGAGTCGAAGCCGGCGGTTCAGGCCGGAGACTCCTCGGCCGCGCAGCCGGCCGTCAAGAAGGGCAAACGCCTGCGCGGCAAGCGCCGCGGCACGGCGGCGGTCGCGGAGCCCAAGCAGCCTAAGCTGTTGCTCGTCCTTCCGGACTGCTGCAACACGCCGGACGGGATGACGCTCCTGGCCGACGGCAATGTCATCCTCTCGGTGCCCAACTTCAACGACAAGAAGCAGCCGCCGGTTCTGGTGAAAATCACCAAAGACAACAAGGCGGAATTGTTCATGAAGTTGCCGCCGCATCCGGACACCGGCCGGATCGGCCCGATGGGCATCCGCGTGGCTCCCTGCGGCGACCTCTATCTGGCCGACAACCAACTGTTCCATCACCCCGACGGCAAGTCGATGCTCTACGGCACGTCGCGCCTGCTGCGCATCCCGGTCAAGGACGGCAAGCCGGGCGAGCCCGTCGTGGTGGCCGAAGGGCTCAACGTGGCCAACGGCGTCGACATCCACGACGGCTACGTCTACCTGACTGAAACGATGCTCGTGCCCGAGTCGAAGCCGCTGGTGAGCGCGGTCCTCCGCTTCAAACTGGGCGAAGAGAACCTCAAGCTCAAGAGCCCGCTGAAGGACGACCCGCACGTCATCACCACCTTCACCACCCAGCACAAGACGATTCCCTTCGGGGCCGACGGCGTGGCGTTGGATGCCAAGGGGAACCTTTTTGTGGGCGATTTTGCCGATGCCGTGGTCTACAAGATCGTCTTGGACAAGTCCGGCAAGGCGGCGTCGAAGACCGTGTTTGCCAAGTCGCCGCTGATGAAGTCGTGCGACGGAATGGTCTGCGACAAGAAGACCGGCAAGCTCTACCTGGCCGACATGGTCGGCAACGCCGTCCAGGTGATCTCGCCCGATGGCTCGGTGCAGACTCTTGCCAAGAGTCCCGACGGCGACGGCGCCAACGGCGGCCTCGAAGCGCCTTGCGAAGTCCTCTTGCGAGGCAACGAGGTGATCGTGTCGAACATGGACTTCGTGGTCGACGGCGGGGTCAACACCAAGGCCGAGCCGCCGTACACCATGTCGGTCATCAAACTCGACTGACCCGCTCCGCCCGAAGGTTGGCTCGCTGAGCCGACCTACAGGGGCGGAACTGAGGCGTGCACGCTATTCCTCAAGTCGAAGGATTCCTCCATGAAGCAGTTTCACCACATCGGATTGGTCACCGACAAGCCGGTGCCCGGCGAGATGTACTTCGAGCGTCTGAAGGTCTGGGGCACCAGTCCCGACGCCGACCCGAACCGCGTGGAATGGGTCCGCTTCGCGCCCGACAGTCCCCTGATCGACTCGCCCGTGGCCAAGATGCCGCACGTGTCCTGGGCCGTCGACGATCTCGATCGCGAGCTTCAGGGCAAAGCGGTGGCCGTGGGTCCGCTCGAAGCGGCCCCCGGCATCCGGATCGCGTACTTCTTGCAGGACGGGGCCTTGATCGAATACCTCGAGGCCAAGTGAACTTCAACGCCTGAAAGGACCTGAACGATGAGCCGAGAAACGTCGATCAACCGTCGCACGCTGTGCGGCGGCCTGATGGGTTTGGGGGCCGGCTTGCTGGCGGCCCGGCACGTCGCCGCCGCGGACGACTCGAAACCCGTGAGAAAGAAGAAGGAAAAATCGCTGACGGCCCGGAAGTCGAAAGCGCCGCAGGCGATTAAGAACAGCGACTTCTACGGCCCCGACGGCAAGTTCAACGAACAGGCGGCCAAGAATGCCTACTTCGACCTCTGCGCCTGTTTCGGTTATCCGCTCAACGACAACGTGCGCAAGAACCTGGCGGTGACCGACTTTGGCATCGGCCGCTTCACCGAAGTGGGCCTGGCCTACGTGCTCTGGATCGACGACAAGAAGGCCGGCTATGCCAGCCTGGAGGTCTTCCTGCTCCCCAACCAGATGATTCCCGAGCACTGGCACGTGGCGCTGGAAGATCAGAAGGTGCCGGCGAAGATGGAATCGTGGCTCGTGCGCTACGGCGTCACCTACGCCTACGACGACGGCGAGCCGACCGAGAAGCCCAACGTTAAGATCCACGAGTGCCAGGCCAAGTTCGTCACGGCCAAGCATGAGACCCCGATCCGCCCCGGCGAGGTCGTGGGAATCAGCAAGCCCATGGAAAAGCACTGGCAGCAGGCCGGACCCGAAGGCTGCATCCTCACCGAAATGTCGACTTTCCACACCGGCGAGGCCGTGCGCTTCAACGACCCGGCGATCAAGTTCTGACAGCCGCTGCCTTCTCGGTCCGGCGACAACGACAAGCCCATGGGTTGCGGCCTATGGGCTTTTTACGTACGGTT
>CAZFKF010001093.1:0-2577 GCA_964518805.1 uncultured Planctomycetaceae bacterium
CCGGGCCGGTCATGTACGGCGGGTGAATGAAGATGCACCGCCGGGTGACGCCGCCGCAGGCGGTTTCGTTCCAGTGGGCATGGGCCCCGGTTTGGGCCGCAAACGCTCGCTCGTTCTCTTTGCGCAGACACTCACCGCCGCGGAACTGTTCGATCGCAGCCGGCACCGGCGCGATCGATTCCTCGGCCTTCAGCCACCACGCGCGCTCGTAACGCAGCCCGTTTGCCGTCACCACGAGGGGCAACTGGCGGACCTCCTCTTGCTTCAATGGCAGCGGGAAGGTGAAGACGTGTCTCTTCTTCGGTTCGAGCCGGGCGGTTCGTTCGATGCCCGCGAGTTGAACGCGCGTGTCGAGGGCAGCCGAGGCGTTGGACGTGACGGAAAGCCGCAGGGCTGCATCGGCAACCTCCAGACTCGTCTCGGCCAGCGGCACGATGCTGAAATCGATCCACGCATCCTCAGCCTGGAACCAAACGAGCGTCCCCGGTTTTGCGTCCGCGGGAACCCGATACGCGTGCTCCGATTGCCCACGAACCGTGACCGTTTCGCCCGGAATCACACAGTCGCGGTCGCACGCGAGCGTTACGGCCGGCGCTGTTCCCGGCGTAAGCAGATAACTGAACGCCTTGGGCACCGGCGTGATATGGACCAGCCCGCGACTGAGTCGCGTTGCGGCCGGTCCGATCAGCTTTCCTTCGCTGTCCAGCGCCTCGGCCTTACCCGCCTTTCCATCCAGCGAAACTGCGAAGACCGTGCAATGCCCAACCGGAACGACCTCCAGCGAACCGTCGGGACGCTTCTGGGCGACGACTTGCCCATCGCAGGCCGCCTCAAGAAACCGCGTGAAACGCCCGCGGCCGTCGGCATAGACGTACGCGGGCGAATCGACGTAGTCGGCCCGGTGGCCATCGAACGTCAGGCTCCATGCCGTCAGTTTGCCTTGGGGATCGTCAACGTGCCAGCCGTTGGGCGGAAGCTCGAAGCACTCGGTCTTCCAAGAGTCCTTCGGGTGGCCGTTGACCGTCACCACCAGCCCGTTGGAATACTTCGTGCGGATCTGGTTGCGGCGGAAAGCCCCGGAGGCCACGGCCGCACTGGTATCGAGCAGATTTCCCTTCTCGTCGGCATAGCGGATTTCGACGACCTTCTCTTGGGCGTACGCGGCGTGAACCTGTTGCAGATTGAAGTAGCTCCGCACGGTCTTCGGCATGCCGCCTTCCATGACCAGGAATCCGGTGTGGCCGAAGGCCAGCGTGGCGGCCAGGAAGCGGTCGAGCGAGGTCTCGCGTTCCTCGGGCGTCTTGCCCAGGCCGCGGTGATCGCCGAAGAACATGCCGGGGTTGCCCATGCCGAAATTGCAGCACAGGGGGTGCATCTTGCGGAGGTCGAAATCCACCAGCCAGGGATTGTCGGGAAGGTGGGCGACCTGGTCCTGGCCGTAGTTGCCGTCGGTCAGGCCGCAGTAGTACCAGTGGTTGTTGCCTTCGCTGTAGACCGGCCCGTTCCAGGTCTTCTTCTGGTGCAGCATGATCTCGCCGTAGCTGTAGAACGTGGCGGCGAACGTGGCGGCCCCAGGCACGCGGGCGTCGCGGTCGACATAGCTCCAGGGCGTGACCGCCGTGTGGACGTCGCAGTACGCGGTGTCCAGATGGAACTTCTGCTGGATGATGGGCGCCAGCCGGGCCTCGTACTCCACGGCCCGGGCCGGTTTGGGGTTGTAGCAGCGGGCCCACGCCGTCTGCCAGTTGCCGTCGGAGAGCCGCGTCACCAGGTCCTCGTTCCAGTGTTCGTTCACCGGAGAGAAGTCGGTGTAGTTGTTGTAGATGCCGTAGCGGAAGCCCAGGGCGTGGAGCTTGCGCGCGTAATCGGCCTGGCTCTCGTCGCCGCCGCGCCCGGGCGCGGCCCGCGTGCGGAACGTGAAACTCTCGCCGCCGTCGCGCCAGCCGGTCTCGTGGTCGGTGATAACCACCTTGGTCATGCCGTAGCGGGCCACCTGCTTCCAGGTGGCGTAGTCTTGTTTGCGATCGGACGCCCCGTGGGCGATCCACAACCGCTCGCCGGCCACGTGCATCCACGGCGACTTGGGATTGGGGATGTTCGGCAGCACTTCCTCAAACCGCGGCGACACGGTCAGGAACAGCCGCTCGAAGCAGTCGTTGCGCCGGCCGTCGGTTTTCGGCTCGTAGCGCGAACCGCCGTTGTAGGTCGCAGTGCCGTCGGTCGCCACGTCGTTGGTGAACCACAGCGCCGTGGCGTTCGAGCGGCAATGGTCCACCAGGCCCATCAAGAATAGCGGCTTGTCGGGTTGCCCGGCCACCAGCACGGCCGGCCGCTGACGCCAGTCGCCGGTGAGGTAAGGGAGCGTCACCAGGCGCGGATTGGGCAGCCCCACGGCCTTGCCGAAACGCACCTCTTCGACCTGCCCGCCTTTCTCGATCACGTCGATCAGCAGCGACTTCTGACGCAGTTGGAATCGGTAGGTGATTTCGCCGGTCGCCTGCCCACGGAACAAACGCCATGTGGCCACGACCGCGTCGCCGTCGCGGCGGCAGCCGAGGAGCTTGGGCGTGGTGCTTC
>CAZFKF010001094.1:0-2577 GCA_964518805.1 uncultured Planctomycetaceae bacterium
TGCCGTCGATGTCGGCCGGAGGGCGAGCGCCGGAGACTTCGCACAGCGTGGGCAGGACGTCCCAGAACGCCGAGGGCAGGTCGGTCGTGCGTCCGGGAGCGATCTTGCCCGGCCAGCGGGCGATCATCGGCACCCGAATCCCGCCCTCGTAGAGCGAGCCCTTCAGTCCGCGCAGCGGGCCGGCGCTGGCGAAGAAATCCGAATCGGAGCCGCCCACTTTGTCGTGCGTGGGCCCGTTGTCGCTGGTGAAGAAGACGATCGTGTCGCGGTCGAGACCCCACTGCGCAACCCGCTGCAAGATCCGGCCCACGCTTCGATCCATGCGCGTGATCATGGCGGCGTAGGCGGCCCTGGGATGCGGCTGCGGCTGGTAGCCTCGCGATCCGTCGTACGGCGGATCGTCCCACTTGCCCACGTACTGCCGGAGCGAATCCTCGGGCACTTGCAGGGCCAGGTGAGGGATTGTGAAAGGAACGTAGAGGAGGAACGGCCGGGAACTATTCTCGTCGATGAACCGCAGGGCTTCGGCTTCGATCAGGTCGTGCGAATAGTGCTTGCCGGTCACGCCCGCCGTGTTGCCGGCCAGCGCCATCCGTTCATTGTTGCGCCACAGGTACGTCGGGTAGTAATTGTGCGCGTGGCGCTGGCAGTTGTAGCCGAAGAACAGGTCGAAACCTTGCCGGATCGGGTCGCCCTCAGAACCGGGTGCGCCGAGCCCCCACTTGCCCGTGGCCGCCGTTGCATAGCCGCGGTCCTTCAGCAGCATGGCGATCGTGACACTCGACGCGGGGATCGGGCGTTGTCCCTCGGGCTTCACCTCGCTGTTGTCGCGAATGTGGGCGTGGCCCGGGTGTTTGCCGGTCATCAGACAACACCGCGAGGGAGCGCACACGGCGTTGCCGGAATAATGCTGCGTGAAGCGAATGCCTTCGGCGGCCAACCGATCGATGTGCGGCGTCTGGATCTTCTTTTGGCCGTAACAGCCCAGGTCGCCGTAACCCAGGTCGTCGGCGAGCACGAAGATAATATTGGGCAATCGTGAAGGCTCGGCGCTGCCCCTGCCGTCGAGACACGCTACAGCCAGGCAGGCCGCTGCAAGTAGCGCCAAAGTGCTCCGTCTTCGTCTCGGTGCAGACCGATCTATCTGTGGTGCTCGCATGGGCCGATCTCCTGTCGGTTTCGTGAAACCACTCCTGACCGAAACGCGCCGCCCGAGACCGGGCTCACCGGCCTGGCACGCGAATACGGAACGTCTGAGTCTCCAGTTCGGGGACGAAATCGAAGCGATCCAACCGTGCGGCGGCGTAGAGGTCGTCTTCCATTCCGATCGACACGAGCCGCTGCCCGGCAAGGCCCTTGCGCAGTTGGTCGGCCAACAGCGACGGCGGCATTCTCTCGGTGCCCACCGCCATGGGCGCGGGCACTGCAGCCAGCCAGTTCTCTTGGGCCGTGATGGCCTGGGCATTCAGACGGTACGCCGTGGCAGAGCGTCGCTGGAGCCGATCGACCATCAGGCCGGCAAACAGCACATCGTCGCGCGTGACGTCCCCGCCCGAGCCGGCGCAAACCAGGGCGATGTTCGTGCTTCCGGTCAACCGCTCCGCCAGGGCCGCGGCATTGACGAACGCCCCGATGAGCACGGTCTCCGCCGTGCGGCATGCTCCCATGGCCCGGGTGCCGTTCGTCGTGGTCATCACCAGCGTTTTGCCGTTTACGACGTCCGCATCGTACTCCAACGGCGAGTTGCCCAGATCGAACCCCTCGATAGCCAGCCCCCCTCGTTCGCCCCCGAGCACGACCTGCGCGCGAGGCATGGAATCCGCGGTTCGACGGGCTTCGTCGATCTCCAGGCAAGGGATGACCTCCCGGACACCGGCCTCGAAGGCGTAGAGGATCGTGGTCGTGGCCCGCAAAACGTCGATCACCACCGCCGTCACCCCGGTGAGTTCCTCGGGCGCGACGAGCGAGGGGACGGCGTAGACGTCGAGTCGGGCTGACATGGCGGGCCTTTCACCTTCCGAACCGCGGTAGCCAAGGGTACAATTATAGATCGTTCCGTTCGCGTCCTGAAGGGGCGCGTGGTCCCACGCGGCTGTTGGCGCCGGCCGCACACCGTTGCGGATTTCCGCCTTGATGACCGTCGACAAGTCTCCTCGCCGAATCCGCCAGATGTTCGGCGAGATTGCGCGCCGTTACGACTTCTTGAACCACCTGTTGTCGGGCGGAATGGATCGCTGGTGGCGCCGCTGCACGGTCCGGCTGGCGCCGCCCGACGGCGCGGTGTTGGACGTGTGCACGGGGACCGCCGATCTGGCCTTGGCGTATTGGCGCGCCGGCCGCGGCCGCGTGCGCGTGGTGGGGGCCGACTTCTGCCGCCCCATGCTCGACTGCGGCCGCCGCAAGTGCCAGCGCGTCAAGGCGGCGGACCTGGACCTTGTCGAGGCCGACGCCCAACAGTTGCCGTTTGCCGACAACAGCTTCCAGGTGGTCAGCGTGGCGTTTGGGCTGCGCAATCTGAGCGACCCGGACGCCGGGCTCAGGGAAATGACTCGCGTCTGCCGGCCGGATGGGCGCGTG
>CAZFKF010001095.1:0-2577 GCA_964518805.1 uncultured Planctomycetaceae bacterium
AGCATTTTCGAGCTGGACGTAGTGGCAAGAACTCCCTCTGGCTTCCGCGGCTGAGCCACAACACCTTGCGGAGGAACGGTACGCGTCGAAAATCAACGGAGACCTGCGGTTGTCCCATCGGCGAGGTCAGGAGACCTGCGCCGAGCGTCATCTCTCCGCCCCCCTAACCCCCAGCCGCTATCGCCCACCCCCCACCTATTTCCCAACCTTTAACCCCTGGGAGCAACACCATGCGAACCCCAATCCTGACGGTACTCTTCGTAGCCCTGGCCTCGTCGCTCGCGTCGGCCGAGTCGCCGGCGCCAACGTACAAGAAGGTGCAGTTGAGCGACAAGTTCACCTGCGAAGGCGCGTACTTTGCCGACTTCAACAAGGACGGGAAGCTCGACGTCGTGTCGGGCCCGTTTTGGTACGAAGGCCCCGACTTCCAGAAGAAGCACGAGGTCCGCGAGCCCAAAGTCTACGACCCCAAGGGCTATTCAGACAACTTCCTGACCTTCACCGGCGACTTCAACAACGACGGCTGGGCCGACATTTTCTACGTGCCGTTTCCCGGCGGCGACGCCTTCTGGTGCGAGAATCCGGCCGGCAAGGAGGGGCACTGGAAGCAACACCCGGCCCTGAAGGACGTGGGCAATGAATCGCCCGTCTGGGGCGACGTCAACGGCGACGGCCGGCCGGAACTGATCTACAACAACACCGGCTACATGGGCTACGCGACCTACGACCCGGCCAAGCCCGGCGAGCCGTGGACGTTCCACGCCGTCACGCCCAAGGGCAATTTCCAGAGGTTCACCCACGGCATCGGTTTCGGCGACGTCAACGGCGACGGGCGCGTGGACCTTGTCGAGTCGGAGGGATGGTGGGAGCAGCCGGCCGACGCCGCCACCTCGGACAAGCCCTGGACCAAGCATCCCCACCGCTTCGCCGAGGCTGGGGCCCAGTTGCTCGTCTACGACGTCGATGGCGACGGGCTGGCCGATGTGATCACAGCCTGGCACTGCCACCACTACGGCCTGGTGTGGCACCAACAGGTGCGGAACCCGGCCGGCGAGACGAGTTGGAGACAGCACGTCATCCTCAGCCCGAAACCCGACGTCAAGTCCGACGCCCTGCGGATCAGCCAACTCCACGCCCTGGACCTGGTGGACATGAACGGCGACGGGCTGAAGGACATCCTCACGGGCAAGCGATTCTGGGCCCACGGCCCGACCGGCGACGTCGAGCCCAACGCCCCGGCCGTGGTCTATTGGTTCGAGCTGCGGCGCGACAAGGAAAAGGGCGCCCAGTTCATCCCGCACCAGGTGGACGACAACTCCGGCGTCGGAACCCAAGTGGCCGCCGCGGACCTCAACGGCGACGGCCTGCCCGACGTCATCGTGGGCAATAAGAAGGGCACCTTTCTCTTCCTCAGCCAGGCGGCCAAGTAGTCGCGTCGTGGAACAGGCGGGATGGACCATTTCCACGGTCCATCCCGCCTGTTGCCTCATTTCGCTGGTTCATGGTGCAATCTCCGCACGGCCCAGTCGCCTCAGGCAGCGTCGGTCTTGATCGTGCGAATCTCGATCGTGCCCGACTTGACCTCGACGAATGGCTTCCCGTCCTTGATCCCCACGGTGCCGTAGCCGGTCGCTGTGCTGAGGAACGAGCGGAAGTCTCCGGCCACGCGCGGACGGAGGTAGAGCGTCTTTTCCACCGCGTCATAGCGGGCGCCGCTGAGTCCCTCGACGAGCGCGTAACTCGACATGGCCCGGGCATACCAGTGGCCGCATTCATATTCATTGAATGGGTTACGCACGCGGCCATCGTAACGGTCGCGGCAGGCGCGTACGATGTCGAGGCCCTCCTGCACCAATCCCATCAGCATGAGGTGCGAAGCCACCTGGTACTCGATGCCGGTCCAGACTTCGTTGGAGTAGACGAACGGCAGCGACAGTTCCCCGCCCTTGGGCCACGTGCACAACAGTAGGCCGGCCTCGTCGCCGCAGGCGTAGCTGGGACGCTGGGGGTTGGCGTGCGACGTCAAGTCGCGCTTGAGGTTGTGCTTGTGGACGGCTTTCAAGTGCGACGCGATCTTCTTGGCGTCGATCACCTGGCCCACGCCGCACACCAGCGCCATCCACGATCCCAGCACGCCGTCCGACAGGCAGCCGGCGCCGTACTGGTACTTGGGGCCTTCCTTTTCCAGAAGCGCTCGGGCCTCGGGCGAGTAGGCCCCCACCATGCTTTTGACTTCCAGAGGATTGGCGGCCTGGAGGTTCTTCCACTGGATCTTCTGAATGAAGTACTCGCCGTCGAACAACTCGTCCTCCATCCGGCGGAGTCCCTTCTGGAAGATCTCGGCGTACGGCGAAACGTCGTCGCCCAACGCCTGGCCCATGCGCACCGCGGCCTTGAGCGCGCCGAGATAGAAGCTCGTGCACATGCCGTCGGGGCCCCAGAACTCGATGTCGTAGGTGTTGTGATGAGGTTCTTCGAGCGTGCCGACGTGGCGCGGGTCCCAGGTCTCGATGCAGTAATCGAGGCTTTGTTTGACGGCCTTCCACTTGCGGCGGAGCCACTCGGTGTCGCCGCTGA
>CAZFKF010001096.1:0-2567 GCA_964518805.1 uncultured Planctomycetaceae bacterium
GGGCAGCCCTGCCCTCGATCGTGATTCCGGACCCTGTCGGACTCACGATCGGCGTGGCCGTGTCCGAGAACGTCCCCGCGACGAGGAACACGCCCGAGTCGAGGATGCTGTCGCTGACGTCGCTAATGGCCAACTTGATCCGATGGGTCCCGGCGCTCAGGTTGTGGGCCTCGGCTGTGAGGATGACCGTGAACCCGTCGTAGCCGATCTTGTCCAGATACGTGCCGTTGTCGCCGAGATCATTGTTCACGTAGTACGCGGGGTTCGAGGCGTTCGTTCCGAGCGGCTTCCCGCCGTTGACGTTGTTGATGGAAACGGGCGTGGTCGTGCCCGGGATTAAGGCGATGTTCTTGCCGTCGAGGAAGAAGCCGAAGACGTCATTCCACATGCTGTTGACGTATTCGTTGTACTCCTCGGAGGCGAAGATGTAGTTGAAGTACAGATCGCCGCCGGCAGACTGGAAGTCGAACTCGAGGTACGTGGTGTCCTCGGTGCTGGCTCCGCTCGTGAGATTGAACGCAGCGTCCAGGTCGGCATCGCCCAGGCCCGAGGCCTGGCCGGAAGACCCATCGCTTAGGTTGGGGGGCGCGGCGTTATTAGCGTTTCCCGAGGTGAGCAGGATGCCGCTGTTCAGCCCATCGGTCCAATAGCCGGCCGACGTGGTGCCGCCCACGAAGGTTGCGTTGCCGACCGGGGTGATGCCCGAGCCCAATAGGGCGTTGCGCAGGGCGTTGGCGTCGCTGCTCGTGCCGGTGATCTGAATCGGCGCCAGCGGGAAGGCGATCCCGCCCCCGCTGACCGCGCCGCCGGAGATCGTGTTGTTCACGATTCGTCCGAAGGGAACGGCGGCCGCGGGGCCCCCTGCCGTATCGCCGCTGAACTGGATGCCGCCCGAGCCGTTGTAGGCGAGCACGTTGTTCGAGATCGTCACGCCCGTGGCGTAGCTCACGTAGCCAGACTGGTTCGGCCACGTCAGCGAGACCTGCGGCAGAGGCGAACCGGGGTGCGCCCAATTGGGCTGGGCCGCGTCGGCCGTCCAGTACGACTGGCCGTTGTCGCGAGGGGCCGACTCGACGCTGATCGCGTAGGTGGCCGAATCGGTGATCTGGTTGGCGTCGACAATCACCTCACCCTGTTGCCGCGGGTGGTTCGCGTCGCCGTACCCGGTCGAGATGACATGGTACGTCCCGCTGCTGACGCTGCTGCCGGTCAAAGGCACAGGAATGCTTCCACCACCGCCTCCTTCTCCGCCCAAGTCCACGCCGTCGATGGCGTAGATGTCGTATTCTCCGGCGCTGTTCGAGGCGAAGATCACCCGAGTGGCCTGTAAATTGACAAATGGCTCCACGTTGCTGTAGGAGTCGCTGGTAAGCCGGGTGGCGCTGCCCGGGCTGTTGATTCCCGAAATCATCCAGACGTTGTTCGCACCGCTGCGGTTCGACTGGAAGGCGATCGCCCCGGTGACGTACGCGATCGAAGGATAGGTGTCGATCGACGTCGGGGTATTGGGCGTAAGATTGACCGGATTCAAGTTCGCGGCGTTGTTGTTCATCACCCAAATGTCTTCATCGCCGCCACTGGCCGACGAGAAGACGATCTTCGATCCGTCGGCCGTGAACATCGGATAGCGGTCGTTGCTGCCGCTGACGGGTTTGAGCCGGGTCGGGTTCGGCGTCGGGTAGGTGACTTCCTCGGTGTAGATATCGTACGTTCCGCTCGTGTCGTCGGAGTACAAGATGTACATCTTGCCGTTGACCGTGTCCACGCCGAACTTGGGATCGACGTGGTTCCCGCTCGTCGAGTTGATCTTGTTGAGCAGACCGTTGATAACTGTCTGCCCGAGAGAACTCATGACCGCGGTGGGGGTCTTCGCAAACGCAAGCCGGTATTTACCGGTTCCAGTCTTCGTTGCATAGAGGTAGAAGTCGCCAATTAGCTGAACGCGGCCGAGGATACCGGTGTCATAGTCAATATTGAGCGTGATGTAAGTCGGCTCGATATTGTCGACGGTGGTCGCGGTGCTGGTGAGCTGCTGGCGATTCGAACCGTCCGACGCCATCACGAAGATCTCGTTGTTTCCGTCCTGGTTCGAGACGTAGGCGATCTTGCTGCCGCTGTTGGCCGGAGCGACGGTGTCGATATTGAACGACGGATAGTGGTCCTGTCCCACAGCGCCCGCATCGATCGGGAACGCCTTGAACGAACTGCCGTAGACGTTGTTCTCGATGCCGCTGACCCAGGTGGCGCCAAACAGGTCCACATGGTTGCTCGTCGTCGCGGGCAGCGAGGCGGTGACGTTGACCGTCTTGGCGTACGTGTAGGCCAAGTTGATGGCGTCGCGAATCTTGGCAGCGACCTGGGTCGCGGTCGTGAGACCTGTGATCGAGACCGGGATGTTCGATGTGCTCCCGGTCGTGACGAACTGGAACGTCTGCTTGCTGACTCCGTCGCCGATCGTGAACGTCGGCCCAAGCCCGGCGACCATTGTGATGCTGCCTGGAGCCGGAGCAACAATCGTCAACGCGTCCGTGAAGCGGTCGTTGGTGTTGAACGACTTGCCGAGTGAC
>CAZFKF010001097.1:0-2566 GCA_964518805.1 uncultured Planctomycetaceae bacterium
AACGTCATGCGCGAGATCGTCGAGAAGGCGCAGCTTAAGGAAGAGGAAGAGGACTGAACAGGATTGCACGATCCAGGGAAAGCCGGGGATGGTCCCCAGGGAACGCCCTCTGTGGAGTTCCGAGACCTGAAGAGTCGACCTCGACAGCTATTCCCGGAAGCCACAGAGGGCGTTCCCTACAGCCGTCTCGCCGAGAATTGCAGAAGGTCATTTGGCGCCTTTAGCAGTCGACACCTCTCCGAGGAGAGACCGTTGCTCGCAGCCGGGGCCAGCGGCCACGCCCCTGGGGTTGAGAACAGCGCATGTGATGCCTCCTCGGGTCTTCCTTCTTTCGGGGGAAACCCGGTGTGCTGCTTGTTTGCAAATCCCCCGGCCGGCTGCTAAACTCACCCATAGGAATCCCGGGTCCTCCGAAAGTGTGGCTTTTCGGGCCGCATTGAGCACGGCGATACTATGGCTGTCGAGACTGCTGTTTCGTTTCTTGAAGCCCTCGAGAAAAGCAAGATCCTGAAGAGCGATCAGCTTGCCGTCGCTCAGGAAGCCGCTGCCAAGGCGGCGGATGCAAGGGCCCTGGCGCGGATTCTGGTCCAGAAGGAACTGCTCAATCGCTGGCAGGCGGGGCAATTGCTCGCCGGGCGCACGTCGTTCTTGTGGGGCAAGTACCGGCTCGTCGATCTGCTGGGTCGGGGAGGCATGGGAAGCGTCTTCCTCGCCTGGCACACAATGATGAATCGTTTGGTGGCCTTGAAGGTCATCTCCAAGGAATTGGGCAGCGACAACACGGCCCTGGAGCGTTTTTTCACCGAGGCCCGAGCTGTTGCCGCGCTCGACCACCCCAACATTGTCCATGCATACGACGTGGCCAACGAGGGCGAGCGTTACTACCTGGTCATGGAGTACGTCGAGGGCCAAGACCTGCAGCGCATGGTCGAAACCCAAGGCCCCCTGGATTTCGTCCTGGCGGCCGATTACATGCGTCAGGCGGCCGAGGGACTGGCGCACGCCCACAGCAAGGGCATGATCCACTGCGACATCAAGCCTGCCAACCTCTTGGTGAACGCGCAGGGGGTCGTGAAGATTCTCGACATGGGAATGGCCCGGGCCGTGGGGCGTAAGGCCCAGAACGAACCAGCAGAAGGGACGCCGGCCGCGGACCAGTCCATTCTCGGGACCGTGGACTACATGCCCCCGGAACACGCCCTGGGGATCGACAAGCTCGACCGGCGTTCGGACATCTATTCGCTGGGCTGCACGCTGTACTTCACGCTTACCGGACGGCCGCCGTTTCCCGAAGGCACGCTCGCCGAGCGGATCATCAAGCACCAGACGCAAGAGCCCAAGGGCATCGCCGAGTCGCGGCCCGACACGCCGCCGGACTTGATTCGCATCTGCGGTAAGATGATGGCGAAAGAGCCTGAGGATCGCTTTCCGACTGCCGATGAATTGGCGCAGATCCTGGCCGAATGGCGACCATCGATGGCGAGAATTCTCCGCGCGGCGCCGCTGGAGGAAGGCGAGGAGATTGAGGCCGAGTTCGTGGGCGAGGTCGAAGCGGCCAAGGCCGAGCCGGCCGTTGCGGCACCCTCGGACGAGGACGGCGGCTCGCGCCCTCCGCTGGGCGCGGCTCTTCTCGGTCGGGCCAAATCGTTCATGCGTTATGTCTTGTCCGATCGCAAACGCACGATGATCTGGGGCGGAGGGAGCGGAGTCGTCGCGCTGCTGGCGGTGTGCGGGCTGATGTGGTGGATCGTGTCGTCGGTCCGGACCGTCAAGCAACACCACGAACGACAGCAAGCCGCGGCCGCCAAAGCGTCCGCCTCCAAGCCAAAGCCGGTCAGCGACGGCAATTTCGGAGAGTTAGAGTCGCAATGGGAAGAGACGGCGGAGGAGAACGGCACGCTGGAAAAGACGGCGGCGAGTCCGCCGTCCCCTGGTCCGCCACCGAAACCGGGCGGCCCACCGCCAAAGCCCGGCGCTCCACCTCCCAAACCGGGCGAATCGCCGCCCAAGCCGAGCGTGGCGTCTGCTCCTCCAAACGCCACCCCCGCTCCGACCAAGACGGCGCCGCAGCCGCCGATGCCCGACGCCAAAGGGACGAGTGCGCCGGCAACTAGCCCAAGTCCCACCCCGGCACCGAGCGCGCCACCCGCCCAGGCGAAGACGGAGGCCAAGACGCCCGCCTCGACCGCGCCGGCGTCTGACGCGCAGAAGACCGCTTCGACGAGTCCGCCCGCGAAGCCGGCCGCACCGGCGCCCGCTGCGCCGGCCGACGCCCTGGCGGGTTTTCCGACGTTCGTCGAGCTTCCGCCGATCGGCGAGGCCAGCGCCGGAGAATTTGGCCCCGGCCCCGCGCTGCTTGGGAAGATCCAATCGCCTGTAGACAACCCCATCACGATTGAGTTGATCGGCAAGGACACGGCACTCAAGGGCAAGCGGCAGCTCCTTTTTGAGGCGAAGGACCCAGACGAGAAGAAACAGACCTGGCTCGTGCGCCTCGATGCTTCCGGCAAGGACAGCGCGGAGACAGCCGTCGCCCGGTTCATTCGCGATAAGGACGGCCTGAAGT
>CAZFKF010001098.1:0-2565 GCA_964518805.1 uncultured Planctomycetaceae bacterium
AAGGTCGAGCCCCAAAGGAGCTGCCCGCGCCGCGTGGGCCGAATCAGCTTCCCCTGGACGGTTCCGAACGACATCTGGTACAGGCCGTAGAAGACGAAGAACGCGAAGTAGAGGGCCAGGAACAATCCCAGCATCCAGGCCGGCGCCGCGCCGGCCAAGCCGAGCCATACGACGCCCAAGATGAGAAAGGGCAAGCCGATCAGGACCGCGAACGCCGCCAGGGCCCGCTTCTTCAACGACAATCGTCTAAGTCTGTCCGCGGCCAGGAGCGGCGGCACGCTCTGTCCCAGGTTCCGCACCAGGGGCAATGCCCCGCGCAGCAGCCCCGACTCGGCCACGGTGTCCAGAAAGGCCGGCACGAGGATGCTCTCGGTCTTGAACGTCCAGCCAATGCGCAGCACGACCTGATGCAAGGCCAAGGTCCACAGGTTCCGCGTTTCGCGAGTTTCGATCTCGGAGCGAAAAGGGGCCTCGGGCAGACTTTCCGAGGGGAGCGGGCTGGAATCGTCCAACGAGGTGGCCATAAATTGAATATAGCCGAAACCGCGGCGCAGAGCGAGAGTCGCACACCCAGGTGTGGAGGTCATCGGTTACCTCCGCTACAATGGTGCGGCTACGAGAATCGCCGCGGACACAAGCACGGAGCCGTCGTGATGGAACGTGTGGGCACTTCAAGAAAGTGGTGGTTGGCCGTTGCGGCAGGGCTCGTCTCTTTCTGCCTGCAACGAGCGGCTCATTGCGCCGAATTGAAGGATTGGCCTCAGTTTCACGGTCCCCATCGCGACAACCGTTCGGACGAGACGGGACTTCTCAAGGTGTGGCCGCCGGAGGGGCCGCGCCGATTATGGACCGCCGAGGGACTTGGTCATGGGTTCTCGACGGTCGCCATCGCGAAAGGCAGAATCTACACCACGGGCGACCGCGCCGGGCGGACCATCATTTCGGCACTCGGTCTCGACGGCCGTCTGCTCTGGCAGGTCGAGAACGGCGCGGCTTGGGATGCCTCGGTGCCGGGCAGCCGCGGCACTCCCACGATCGATGGCGACCGCCTCTACCACGAGAACGCCCAGGGCGACGTCGTCTGCCTCGACGCCAAGAGCGGCGCGAAGCAGTGGGGACGGAACATCCTCGCCGACTTCCACTCCAAGAATATCATCTGGGGCCTGGCCGAATCGCTGCTCGTCGACGGCGACCGCGTGATCTGCTGCCCCGGCGGACCCGAAACCGCGATGGTGGCCCTCGACAAGCACACGGGCCGGACCGTGTGGAAGTCGGCCACTGCCGGCGACCTGGCCAGCTACTCATCGCCCGTGCTCGGCGAGTATCGCGACCTGCGCATGCTCTTCGCGCTGACCAGTCGTGCGGCCATCGCGGTCCATGCCGACAGCGGCGAACTGCTTTGGCGGTTCGAGCACATCACGCCGTTCGAGGAAATGATCCCCACGCCGTTCTACGACAACGGCCAGGTGCTGATCACGACGCGGACTGCCGGCACCGTGCTGTTGGCCCTCGACGTCGTCGGCAAGCGGTGCTCGGTTCGCCAAGTGTGGCAATCCAAAGAACTCGATAACCAACACGGCGGCCTCGTGGTGCTCGATGGCTACATCTACGGTTCGTCGCACGTCAACTCCAACGGCAAGTGGATTTGCCTGGAGTGGAAGACCGGCAAGGTGATGTACATGGACCGGGGCGTGGGCAAGGGCTCGGTGACGTACGCCGACGGGATGCTCTACGCGTTGAGCGAGAACCGCGTGCTCGGGCTGGTGAAGCCGACCCCGGATCGCCACGCGATCGTCAGCCAGTTCAAGATCCCTTCAGGCGGCGAGGGTCCAAGCTGGGCCCACCCGGTCATCTGCGGCGGCCGGCTCTATATCCGCCACGGCGAATTCCTCTACGCCTACGACATCCACGCGCCGTCGCCCACGCCATAAATCACCCCCCCGCCTCCCCCAACCTCCGCGTCCTCCGTGGTGAAATCAACGTCTCACCACAGAGGACGCGGAGGGGCGCGGAGGAATGTGGGGGACGAAAGGGGGCGGATCACGCGTCCGGCCGCCACTCGATGGGGCACGTGGCCGCCGCCCCGCCATCGACCGGGAGGATCAGACCCGTGATCATCGACGACGCTTGGCTGGCCAGGAACACGATCGGACCGACGAGTTCGTGCGGCTGTCCGATCCGCCGCATGGGTAGCTTCGTCACGACCTGGTCCATGAACGCCTTGTTGGCAAAGATGCTCGTGGCGTTCATCTCGGTTTGGAACCAGCAGGGGGCCACGGCGTTGACGCGGATTCCTTGGGCGCCCCATTCACAGGCCAGTTCCTTGGTCAACGAAGCAATGGCCCCCTTGGTGGAACTGTAGGCGGCGTTGCCTCGCCCCGTGCCCAGGAACCCGCCGCCGAGCGCCGACATATTGACGATGTTGCCCTTGCCCTGCGCAAGCATGATCCGTCCCACTTCCTTGCACATCCAGAAGGTGCCGAAGTAGTTGACTTCGGTGAGGCGGCGGACCTGCTCGGGCGGGATGTCGGGCGTTGGGATGCGTGCCGTGATGCCGGCGATGTT
>CAZFKF010001099.1:0-2563 GCA_964518805.1 uncultured Planctomycetaceae bacterium
GTAGGTTCTCAATAACCCCGTGAAATTGGTCTTTACGCGGAGGGCCGTTTTGGTGTTTTCTGTTGGGTATGGATGGAGCCGAGTTGATCAAAATTGGCGGCATCGAGGTGCCTGCGGAAGAGCGGACGCCTCTGGTAGATCATCTGCTGCGGGTGATCGAGCAGTTGCGGGCGGAGAACCGGCAATTGCGCGACGAAATCGACAGGCTGAAGGGACTGCCGCGGCGGCCGACGATCCGCCCGAGCACGCTCAACGCGCCGCATCCCGATCCGTTGCACAAGAAGAAGCGGCGGGGCAAGCGGCCCGGTTCGGCCAAACGCCAGAAGACGGGCGCGTTGACGATCCATGAAACCATCCCCCTCTCGTTGGAAGGGCTGCCCGAGGGGACACAGCAAAACGGTTACGAGGAGTTCGTGGTCCAGGACTTGAAGATCGAAGCCCATAATGTCTGCTACCAGCGGCTGCGCTATCTTTTGCCCGACGGGACCAGCCGGACCGCCCCCCTGCCGGCCGATGTCCAGGGGCATTTTGGGCCGGGGCTCCGCAGCTACGTACTCTATCAACACCATCAGAACGGAGTCACGCAACCGTTGATTCACGAAGAGTTGTTGGACCTGGGCATCGACATCTCGACGGGGCAGATCGACCGTCTCTTGACGGAAGGCCACGAGCAGTTCCACGAGGAGAAGGATGCCCTGCTGCCGGCGGCGCGGGAGGTGTCGCGCTATTTTCAGGCCGACGACACGGGCGCGCGGCACCTGGGGAAAAACGCCTACACCACGGTGATCGCCAACCCGTTGTTCGCCTCGTTCAGCACGACCGAGAGCAAGAGCCGGGTGAACTTCCTGAAGCTGCTGCGGGCACCCCACGAGGAATACGTGTGGGGCGAGGACGCCCTGATCTACGTGGAATCCCAGGCGGAGAAGCTCTCTCTGGAGCTGCGGGCGCGGTTGGCCGGCGCGGCAGGGAAAGGGGACCGCATCTTCTCCAGCGACAAAGCCTGGGAGCGGCAACTGACGGCGTGGGGGGTTCGTGGCGACGAACCGCGGCGGATCGTCACCGAAGCGGCGTTGTTCGGGACGCTGATGCACTACGAGTTGTACGTCGGCCAGCCGCTGGTCAGCGACGACGCTGGGCAGTTCAAGATTGCGGGTCTGCTGCACGCCTTGTGCTGGCTGCACGCCGAGCGGTCGATCCGCAAGCTGGTTCCGCTTCGCCCGCGGGAACAAGAGGCGGTCGATGGCGTGCGCGATGCGGTGTGGAAGTATTACCAGCGTCTGCGGGCTTACCGCCAGTCGCCGACACCGCAGCGCAAGGCGGCCTTGGAACGCGACTTTGACCGGCTCTTCCGGCGGCGGACCGGCTTTGCCGACCTGAACGACGCCCTGCGGCGGATTCACGAAAAGCGGGACGACCTGTTGTTGGTTCTGGACCGCCCGGAGATTCCGTTGCACAACAATCTCTCGGAAAGCGACATCCGGGAATGGGCGAAGAGGCGGAAGATCAGCGCTGGCACGCGGAGCGAGTTGGGCCGCCGCTGCCGCGACACCTTCATCAGCCTGAAGAAGACCTGCCGGAAGCTGGGCGTGTCGTTCTGGCGGTACATTCAGGATCGGATACGCGGAGCGAATGCGATTCTTCCCTTGCCCGACCTGATGCGGCAAGCGGCCCAGGAGACGTAACTTATCGAGACGGCACCGCACCAACTTCTTCCGTCCGCCGACATCGGTCAGTCTCCACGCGACCATCGCCAGTTCCCGCGTGTCAAGCACGCATACGCGAAATCACGGGGTTATTGAGAACCTACAAGGAATCCAGCATGTTCACGGAGAGCGGAACTGTTGTTGCGATCAAGAGCAAGTACCTGCACGCCTTCCACGAATCAGCGAAAACCCTGGAAGTACGATTTCCAGAGCAGGCCGGTGGATTCGTCTCCATGCATCTGCCGCAAGGCGAAGCAGGCGTTAAACAGCTTCTCGACAAGCTTGGCAAGCAGCAGGACCAGCAAAAGAACGCAGCACGGCAGGCAGAGGAGTTGTACCATTCGCACCACCTTCCAATTGGAGCGGTCGCTCGACTCTTGGGATGCGATGTTATCCAAGCGTGGAGCCATCTTTCAGGCAACGCCGAGAGCAGGATAATCTGCTCGACAGGATCGCCCCATGAGCGTCAACGTGCCCTTCGTTTGCTCCAGGCTTCCGAGAGGTCGTTCGTCATCGATACAATCGCCTTGATGACGGTTCACGCTTTGGGTATTGCGGATGAAGTTGTGAAGACGCCAACCGACCAGGCCGTGCAATTCACCTTGGACGAGTGGGAGGACTTCGGCGGGTACATCGCCGCCGAGGCCAATCACACCGAGGACAAGAAGCTTGGGAAGAAGCTCGACGCCATCTTCAACAAGGTCCAGAAGATCCTCGATACCCATACGGACGAGGAACCGCCGAAGACTCTGAACATCGAGGAGGCAAGGAAGGCCAAGCAGACTTCCGATCAGGCGGTGCAGATCGCTCAATGGACGGCTCAAGTGCTTGTTGGAGCCGAGCAGTTGGGACTCAAGGAC
>CAZFKF010001100.1:0-2561 GCA_964518805.1 uncultured Planctomycetaceae bacterium
GATCGGCCCCCCAGACCCAAACCGTGGATTGGTATGAAGGCGAGGTGCAGAACCCTCCGTATTCCCTCAACCTTTCGCGCCAGCAGCCGCGTCCCGGAGGCGGGTATACGTCGACGGGCGACAACCCGTTCACCCCCGGGGAACTGGAGATTGTCCTGCGGAGATTCGACTTCGATGCCGCCCGGCTTCCTCGGCGGCTCGTCTCTCTGGCCCCCAGTCTGCTGAATCCGAGCGGGGGAGTGCCCGACCCGCGAACGGAGGTGACCACCGACAGTTACGATATCGCCTGCCTGCCCGGCAGCCTGCGGGGCACTTCCGATGTCCGCGGATCGACGGACGTTGCCGGATCGTTCAACGATTTCGGCGGCAGTTCGAAAGGCCGGGCGAAGTCGTTTGCCGACCTGTTGCGGGCCAAGCTGGCTGCCAACAGCATCACCGGCACGGCGGCGGACAATCAGATCCAGATCATGCTGTCCTGGGATCTCCTGCTGAACCGTCGCATGGACGTCAACCGTCCCTTCGGCAACGGACGCGACGACAACAGCAGTGGCACCGTCGACGAAAGCGGCGACGCGGGCGCCACCGGCGAGGCGGCCTGGAACAACCTCTTCCCGAACGTCGCGGGTACCGTGTCGTTTCATCCCGCCAACGGGCTGTCGCTGTCGAATCAAGACTGGAACGGCGACGGTACCGTGGACGCGAAGGACCAGCAACTCTGTGCCCGGCACCTCTTCGCGCGCCATCTTTACGTGCTGGCGATGCTCTTGAGCGATGCCGGCAATACGAGCAATCGATTCTCCTTCCCGACGCCGGACGAAACCGGGCTGACCGCTGCCCAGCGGCAGGAACTGACCGCCCGGCGGATTGCCCAGTGGGCTGTCAACGTCGTCGACTTCCGCGATTCCGACGGCATCATGACCCCGTTCGAGTACGACGTGGACCCGTTCAACGGCTGGAACGTCGACGGAATCGTCGGAACCGCGGACGACAGCCAACCCGATCGGCGGTTGGTTTGGGGGTGCGAGGAGTCAGAATTGCTGCTAACCGAAACGCTTGCCTTCCACGATCGCCGCGTGGCGGACACGACGTACGACTCGACCCATCATAAGCGCACGGACGACGCGAATAACGACAACGTTCCCGATGATCCGGACCTGGATCAACCGCTGATTCCCCAAGGCTCGGCGTTCTTTGAGGTCTATTGCCCGCGTAATCCCAACAACAAGATGCCTCGCGAGCTGTACACTCAAGTCGGCGGTCAATGGTGCCTCGATTTGGACAAGCGAAGCCCGGCATCCGGCACCACTCCGCAGTACCCGGTGTGGCGCATGGTCATCAGTGAGAGTCGGCAGGCGAGCACGGACAATAATGTGTACGATAGGGCCATAGCCGCCCCGTGCTCGACCTCTTTCGAGCCGCGCCAGCAGCGGAGTCCGAACATCGACGGGCCCGGCTTCAGCCTTCTCAACGGCACGCCGCCTGCAGCCATCCAGATCGACCGCATCGTGTGGTTCGCGCCCATGGCGCCGACCACGAACCACGGCGACTACCAGCGCGTCTACTACAATCGCAATCTGGCCAATCCGGCGGTTCCTTGCGGCGGGTACGCCGTGGTCGGCCCTCGATTCACAACGGCGATCGGCGGCACGTCCGACTTGGGAGCGCCTTCGCCCCAAACGATTGCGTTGGACACCGTCAAAGTGACCAACTATGACGGAGCCACCACCTATCCGGATACCACCTCGACCATCAAGAAACCGGTCGGCATTGTTGCCGCGCACGATCCTCCGTCGGACTGGGTGAACCACTCGCCCGCCGCCGACCTTGGAGATAGCATTTCGGGCGAACCTCGCTACGGCATCGGGATCAGCATCTCGGAGCCAATTCCAGGCGTTGGCAGCTATTATCCGGAGCCTCCGCGGCAAAACGCGCGTAACGGCAATCGCCAGGAGGCCTACGTGGACGTCGAGACCGGGGCGAACGCTCAGCCGCAACTCGATCATCCCCTGGAATATGTCACCAACCCCACCTCGCTGCCCCCCTGCACGATGCCGCTTGCGACGGACAACTTGCTCCGCACGCAGACCACGTTGAATTGTAAGACCGTCTTTCTCCAACGGATCGCCGACCCGACCCGTCCCTACCAGCCGGATCCTTCGGCGATCGGGTACAATCCCTACGTCACGGTCGACTGGAGTCCGATCGATTTGACGGTGTTCAACGGGTCCGACCGGTTGCCCAGCGCTACCGTGCCCGGCGGCGGGCAATGGGACCCGGACGACAACAATCCGAACGCCACCACGGACGTGCGTTTCGCGTCGCGGCAGCGCGGCGGGAGCACGTACACCGCAGGATCAAGTCCCTGGACGTGGTCCACGGAAGACCCGGCGACGACCGTGAATCAAACCTCAAGCTCGTCCACTCCACCGAACTTCCGCCACAACCTCGGGTGGACCACCACAGCGGCCCCGGTTTCGACGGATGCAAATGCCGTGTTCGGCCAGACGCTGGGGTATGTCAATCGCGGGTACGGCACCCCTTGGAGCACGACGGACTCGCCC
>CAZFKF010001101.1:0-2551 GCA_964518805.1 uncultured Planctomycetaceae bacterium
AACCCGACCAGTGGACGGCAGGCGAGCAGGTTACCAAGCCGGGCAAGGTGTTCGCGGCCACTGGGCACGACGCCGTGACCTACGGCCTGGCGACACGTACGGTCGACGACTTCGCCCAATTCAAGGACCTTTACGGCCTGGAGAGCGATCCCTCGCTGCTGGAGCCCCGCTGGTCGGACACGCTGGTCGACGCGCTAGCGACGCCCGGCGTGGCCATTCTGCTCTTGGTCATCGGCGGCGTGGCCCTTTACATCGAACTGCACACGCCGGGCATGGGCGTGGCGGCCTTCGTGGCCTTGGTCTGCTTTGCGCTGTTCTTTTGGAGCCGATTTCTGGGCGGCACGGTCGGGTGGCTACAATTGATTCTGTTTGTGGCCGGGGTGGCCTGCGTGGCCTTGGAGATCTTCGTGCTGCCCGGGATGGGGATCTTTGGCCTCGGCGGCGGGGCCATGATCCTGGCCTCCCTGGTCCTGGCCAGTCAGACGTTTGTGCTGCCGCGCAATGCGTACCAGATGGCTGAGTTTCAGAATTCGCTGCTCGTGGTTGCGGCGTCCTTGGTGGGTATCTTGGTGACCGCGGCGACGATCAACCGCTGGCTGCCGAACGCGCCGCTGCTGAACCAGATGGTGCTTCAGCCTCCATCGCAGGAAGAGGCCGCGGCGATTAGCGACAGCGAGTCGCTGACCCACTTCGAAAACCTGGCGGGCGCCACGGGACGCACCACGACTCCGCTGGTCCCCAGCGGCAAGGCACGCTTCGGCGAACAATTGTACGATGTGATCAGCGACGGCGACTTCGTTTCGGCCGGGGTTGAAATCCTGGTTGCGGCGGTTCAGGGAAATCGCATCATCGTTCGGGAGAAGAAGGAGCGAGGGTGAGCCATGGGGCTGTGGATCTGGGCGGTCTTGCTGCTCTTGGTCGGCATGACGCTCGTGGCGATGGATGTGTTCCTTCCCTCGGGCGGGATCTTTGCGTTCTTGGCCGTGTGCGCGATTGTGGGGGCCATCTGGCTGGGGTTTACCGAGGGGTCGGGTGTCGCCCTGGGCGTCTTGGCCGGGGCGATCGCGGGGACCATTGCCGTGGTGATTGCCGCGTTCCGGTATTGGCCTTCGACGTCGCTAGGCCGACGCATGTTGCTGCAAGTCCCCTCCGGCGAGGACGTGCTCCCGGAGAACATGCTCCGCAAGACGCTGGAAGGTCTGGTGGGGCACACCGGCCGCGCGAAGTCCGCGATGCTGCCGAGCGGGATCATTGCCGTTGACGGCGTTTCGTACGATGCGATGAGCGAGGGGCCGCCGGTCGAAGCGGGGCAGAAAGTGCGGGTCATTGAGGTTCGAGGGAATCGCCTGGTGGTGCGAGGGCTCGCCGATGACCCACCCGGCAGCGAACCGGAGAACGATCCCCTGTCCCAGCCCGTCGATTGGGACAGCCCCGATCCGTTCCGGCCCTCGGTGGCTTGACATCCATCGGCGGGCGGGATAAGAAGAGACGCGACGGTACGAGAGGGTCGAAGGAGGATGGCCACCCCTGGCGGCGTTGGCCTCTGCCCCCCTCGACTTCGGCGAGCGAGTGTTGCCTGTGTCCATCGAGCCTGGGGAGGACGTTCATGCCCGATAACCAGTTGAGCCTGATTACGATCCTGGTGCTCGCCGGGGCGGTGTTCTTCTGCTTCATTGTCTTGGCCGTCTTCGTGCGCTATTTCCGCTACTGGATTCAGTCGAAGACTACAGGGGCGGGCATCGGCATCTTCGATCTCTTGGGCATGACGTTTCGCAAGGTCGATCCCAAAGTGATTGTGCGCGCCAAGGTCATGGCGGTGCAGGCCGGATTGGGCGATCCGGAGGGGATCACCAGCAAGGGCTTGGAAGCCCATTATCTCGCCGGCGGCAACGTGCCCCTGGTGACCAAGGCCATCATTGCTGCGCACAAGGCCAAGTTCGATTTGACGTTCAAGCAGGCCGCCGCGATCGATCTGGCGGGGCGGGACGTGCTCGAAGCGGTTCAGACCAGCGTCTATCCCAAGGTCATCGATTGCCCCCCGCGCAGCAACGCGCAGGCCCTTGCGGCTGTGGCCCGAAACGGCATCGAATTGCGCGTCCGGGCGAGAGTCACTGTGCGTGCGAACCTGAACCAAGTGATCGGCGGGGCTACGGAGGAGACGATTATCGCGCGCGTCGGCGAGGGGATTGTGAGCGCCATCGGATCGGCCGAGACCCATTCGGAAGTGTTGGAGAATCCCGACCGCATCTCGAAGAAGGTTCTTTCCCGGCGGCTCGATTCGCAGACGGCCTTCGAGATCGTATCGATCGACATCGCCGACATCGAGGTCGGCGACAACATCGGGGCCCGGCTCCAGGGCGACCAGGCGGAGGCCGACATGAAGGTGGCGAGGGCCCGGGCCGAAGGCCGCCGCGCTCTGGCCGTGGCCGCCGAGCAGGAGAGCATCGCCCAGATCGAGGAGAACCGGTCGAAGCTCGTCGAGGCCGAGGCCCAGGTGCCCAAGGCCATCGCCCAGGCCTTCAACGACGGAGTCCTGGGGATCCTCGACTAC
>CAZFKF010001102.1:0-2550 GCA_964518805.1 uncultured Planctomycetaceae bacterium
GCTGCTGGAACCCGCGGACTTGCCGAAGGCGTGGCCAACGGCCTTCCGCTGCCTGATCGGCAAAGGCGACGGCAGCGACCCGGGCGACGGCATTCTGTTCCGCATCGCCGTAGTGGATGCCAAGGGCCGGCAGACGATCGTCGCCGAGAAGCCGTGGATCAAGCACGCCTGGACGCCGCTGGAGGCCGACTTGTCGCGTTGGCAGGGTCAGCGCGTGCGCATCAAGCTGATCGCCGACGTAGGCCCGGCCGACAATTCGGCGGGCGATTGGGCTGCCTGGGCCGATCTGAAACTCGAAAGCCTGCACCCCGTGCTCACGGCAACCCTTCACGATCATCCGGTGACCCTGGCCTGGATTCCGGGGCCCCACCCGGTCGAGAATCTCACGATCGAAGACCTGCGCAAGGCCCGCCGCGGCGTGCTGCACTTCCAGGGCAAGGGCCTGGATCACACGCCGCCGTATGTTTCGACGGCACGATTGAACGATGTTCGCCTGGGCGAGTTGCCCGCAGCGGGCGGCGACGAGGTCCACGGCGTCTGGGCCAACGCAACGCTGGAGATTCCGGTCAAGGCGATCGCCGCGCTCGACGCGCGGAGCCGACTGGCCATCGATAATCCCAGAAACGACTCGTTCGCCATTCGCCGCGCGTGGATCGAGCTGGAATTGGCCGACGGACGCAAGGCGTCATCGGACATCAGCACGACGCCGTTCACCCAGCCCCCGGAATGGCCCTACGCCGAAGGCGAGCGCGTGCCGTTCGGCAAGTCGATCGAAATCGTCGTGCGGTTTCGGGCGAAGTAGCCCTCGTTGAGGGAAACCGATGTCGTAGGGTGGGCCAAGCGCAGCGCCGGCCCACCCTGCAGTATACGGTCAACGACAGCGAACCCTGGAGTCGAGAAGATGTTACACAGGACTTCCCGTTCCGCCGTTTGGATGGTTTCGCTTCTTTCGCTGGTTGTCATCGCGTCGATCTTTGGCGCGGAGAAGACGCAGCAGCGGCCTGCTCGATATGGCGCGGTCATCGGTCTTCGGCCGGAGAAGATCGAGGAGTACCGGAAACTCCACGCGGCCGTCTGGCCGTCGGTGGCCAAAGCCCTGCGAGAGGGAAATGTCCGCAACTACTCCATTTACCTGCGCAAGCTTCCCGATGGCAACTACTACCTGTTCAGCTACTTGGAATACGTCGGGAACGACTTCCAGGGCGACATGGCGCGCATGGCTGCCGACCCGGAAACCAAACGATGGTGGACCTTCACCGATCCCTGCCAGAAGCCGCTCCCGGACCGCAAGCCGGGAGAATGGTGGGCGAGCATGGAAGAAGTGTTTCACCAGGACTGATGTCGCGCCTTGGGAGGAGATTCCGGCGTCTCGCAATGGCCAATGCCCGATGCTCTGCCGAAAGTAGCAAAGTTGGGTGCCACTGCTGGCTTGGCCAGCAGTGTTGCGGCTGCCAACACTGCTGGACAAACCAGCCGTGGCACCCTCAGCAGCCCGACGTTGAGGGGCATCAGACCAAGGTGTTCCAGGGCGCCTGATCGGCGACTTCCTGGAGTTGGTAGCCGGTCTCTCCGCCCATCGAGGGCCCCAAGATGGCCAGCAACTTCGCGTCCTGCTGGCTTTTGTTGAACGAGGCGTGAACCGCGTTCGCGGCAATGAAGACCGAATCGCCCGGCTTCATCACGCGCTTGTCTTGTTCCAACCACTGCTCGACCTGCCCCTCGATGACGTAGATCATCTCCTCTTGGTTCGGGTGCTTGTGGAAAGCATGTCCCCCGCCAGGAGCCAGGGTCACCTCAATGGCCACAATCTGCTTGGATCCGGTACTGGAGGGGCGGCAGCACCACCCAAGAGACCCCCAGTCCAACGTTTCGCGCACGGACTGGCTGGCAGGCGTGAATCTTCCGCTCATTAGCTGTTCCCTGTCTTCTTGGGACGGCCCAGCGACTTGTGGCAGCGCTGGCAGCGGACGCGCTGCGAGTTGACTTTGCCGCCGCACTTGCTGCACCGTCGGTTCTTCAGTTTCATCACATGCGTGGTACGCGGTCGAATTCCCATGATCGAAAGATCCCTATCGTCCTAGGCGAAGTCACAAGCCGCCAGCGGAAACCCTGGAAACATCCCCGTCCGCAGGGGCACTACCGAGACAATCAATCTAGCCAATTTGTGAGCGAACGGCAACTCCGGCCAGTCGCATCCACGACAAATGGTAATCCGACCCCACAACATAGAGGGGGTTATGGGTGCATCGACAGGGCTGGGGACCGTGGCGTACATTACACAAACAGAATTTCCGCGGCGCGTCGTGCCGCATTGCGTACGGCCTTGCGGCAAGAATGCGAGTGGTGCCGCGAAGAAACTCACGAGGGCGGATCACTCACCTTGGACTGAGGAGCCTTAGAGATGGCTACGGGTAGTCTGATTGCTATTGAGGTGGTTGCAGCGGTCGCCGTGTTGCTGGTGCTGTTCGTCATCGGCATTTACAACAAGCTGGTGACGCTCCGCAACCGCTTCCGGAATGCGTTCGCGCAGATCGACGTCCAACTCAAACG
>CAZFKF010001103.1:0-2547 GCA_964518805.1 uncultured Planctomycetaceae bacterium
CGGCGCCGGCGAGGATCTCGCTGGCGCTCGCACTGAACTTGCTAATCAGCACGACCATCGGCCCTTTCCAGACCATGGTGCCGTCGTGGTCGCTGTAGGCGCGGATCTGGCCGTCGCTGTCCTTGACTTGCACGACCGGTCCGCTGCCAACGAACAGTGCCGTCAGATTGATCGCCTCCTGGAGCGAACCGCCGCCGTTTCGCCGGAGGTCGAGAACGAGCGCGTCGACGCCCTGACGGTTGTAGTCTTCGAGGATTCTACGCACGTCGCGGGTGGTGCTCTTGAAGTCGCGGCGGCCCGCCCGAGCGGCGGCCATATCCATGTAGAAGCTGGGCAGATCGATGACGCCGATCTTGTACGGACGGCCATCGGCCCTGCGACCCTCTTCGAAAACCTTGGAGCGGGCCTCGCTGTCCTTCAACTCGATCTTGGCCCGCGTCAACTGGAGAATCTTCCGTTGCGTGCTGTGGGCAGGCATCACTTCCAGGCGTACGATGCTTCCTTCCCGGCCACGGATCTTCTTGACGACGTCGTTGAGTTTCATTTCCACGACGTCCTCGATCGGGCCGTCGGCGTTCTGGCCGACTCCTGTGATCCGATCGCCGACTTTCAGACGTTTGTCCTTCTCCGCCGGACCGCCGGGAATGATCTTCTGGACCGTCGTGTAACCGTCGACGAGTTGCAGGGCGGCGCCGATCCCTTCGAGCTTCAGCCCCATCTGGATGTCGAAGTTGTCGACCGTGCTGGGCGACATGTAGCTGGTGTGCGGATCGAAGCTGGAGCTCAACGACGTGAGGTACATCTCCAGGAGTTCTTCGCTATCGACCTGATGCATCCGCTTGGCGAAGCTGTGATAGCGGCGGCGGAGCTTCCCGACCGGGTCTTCGTCCCCCGGCGACTCTTGCAGCGATCCATCGCCCTCGCTCGACTTCGGTTCCTTGCCAGCCTCCTTCCCGCTCGCCTTCTTCTTCTCCTTTTCGAGCTTGTCGGCCTTCAGCACCAGAAGGTCGTACTTGATTCGCTGACGCCAGCGTTCCAGGGCCTCGGCTTCGTTCCGAGGATACTGGGCGGCATCACGGTCGACCACGTACTTTTCGTCAACGTTGAAGTCCTGTGGCGTACTGAGGAGTTGGTCGACCTCCTTCATGCGCTCGTCAACCCGGGCCAAGAACACGCGGAAAATCTCGTGAGCAAAACTCACGTCGCCATGTTTGGCCACCTTTCCCACTTCGCCTTCGCGGGCGTGAAAGCCGTCAACGTCGGACTGGTAGAAATAGACCTTGTTCGGATCGAGGGCTTTGATGAACTGCTTCACCGTGCGGCTATAGACTTCTTTGTCGAACGGGTGCCGAGTCAGGTGCTCTCGCCCAAGCATCAACGTGAAGGTCAGGGCGATGTTCCGATCCTTGGAGGTGGGCGGCGCGGGGTCCGCCCAAATCGTCGGATACGCCGCAGCCACGGCCGCGCCGACAAGCAGAGCAATTCCCAGTCGCCTGAAAGTCGCAGTAGCGAGAATTCTCCTCATCCGATCCCTTTCAACAGTCCGGAAAGTTGAAGACGACTCGTAACCCGTTCAACGATATCGACTTAAAAGCATCTTACTCCGATCGAGCAGAGCGAACAAGGCCGATCATGGTTTGGGGCGGGCGGCCCTGACGCGGGAACATCGAGCGTTCGCCCGGATTCCGGCCCGCGAACCACCCCTCAATCCTCCGTCGAATGGCGGCCCAACCGGGACAAATAGAGCTGCGCAACGGCGTCTGCCAGAAGTCGTTCCGGACCAAGAGGTTGTGCGACAATCCACTGCTTTGCCGGATAGTCCCGCTCCGCGATGCCGACATCCCGTACCAAGCGATCGAACAGCACGCCGGGAAACAGCAAGTGGGGCTGTACCACGATGCGTCGCTGCGGCCACGAGGCAGCCAAGGCAATCGCCTCATCGAGGCTCGGACGCGACAACGACAAGAAACAGACGTCCCGACACGTCTCCGGATCGTTCGACATGGAGAGCTGGGCGAATTGGGAGATCTCGCGAAGGGCCTCGCGTTCGCGCGAACCGCGCCCCACCAGCAATACAGCCGTTGACCGCTCCGTAGGGAACGAACCGTCGATGGCCTCTCGAAGACGCTGCGCAGAAAGGTTTACCACGTGAGGCGAGCAACCAAGATGGGCCGTCTGACGCACGTTGACGCCTGTACAATGGGCGACAGCGGCGTCCACTATGTTAGGGATATCTCGCCGCGTATGATTGCCTGCCAAGAGCATGACGGGCACCACCACGATTTGCGTTACGCCCGCCCGCACGAGGTTCTCGACACCTTGTTCGATCGTCGGCTCGACGAACTCCAAGAACGCCGGGGCGAGCATCGTGCCCGGAAGACGTAGGCGCGTCATCTGGGTCAGTTCGAGGAATGACCTCACGCCTGCGGGATCCCGTGTCCCATGGCCCACCACAAGGAGGCCCGTCTGTTCGGCGAACCACTTCGGCACCGTCGCGCGGCAGTCGCCCGGATTGCTCGACACCGGGTCACCAGGGCGAGTAGAATT
>CAZFKF010001104.1:0-2546 GCA_964518805.1 uncultured Planctomycetaceae bacterium
GCCGACGAGGCCCGCGCCGCCTATCAGAAGATCCACGCCAACGTGGCCAAGGCGGTCCCCGGGGCGAAGGTTCAGGGAATCCTGGTCGAGGAGATGGCCGGCAAGGGCGTCGAGGTCATTGTCGGCGCCAGCCGCGACGCCCGCTTCGGACCGCTGATGATGTTCGGCCTCGGCGGCACTCTGGTCGAGGTGCTCAAGGACGTCTCGTTCCGCCTGGCGCCCATGTGGCAGATCTCGGCCGAGCGGATGGTGCACCAGATCCGGGCGTTCAAAGTGCTCGACGGCTTCCGCGGCAGCCCGCCCTCCGATATTCCGGCGATCGTCGATACGCTTCTGCGTCTTTCGGCGATGGTCTACAACCATCCGGAGATTTCGGAGTTGGACGTCAACCCGCTGATCGTGCACGCCAAAGGCTGCGCCGTGGCCGACAGCCGCGTGATGCTCCGCCAAGGCAACGGCAAGGCGTGATCGAGTCGGTTCGGCGTCGCTCGTTCAGAAAGGCCTCTGGCCTGATGGTCTCCAAGCCCAGGGGAGATTGCCCCTGGGTTTCACGCTCCGCGGCAACGAGTTCTTCGTCACTCCTCCTCTTCTCACCTCTCCCCCGGCCAGGCCAACGTCTTCCACCACACCATGTTGCCCTCGCGGTAGAACCAGACGCGGATGCGTCCGGGTTTGGCGAAATGGGCCCGAGGCAATTCGAGCCACAGGGTCCGCGAATCGACCGACCATCCGGCCAGGGGAAAGAACACGGCCCGCGCCGCCCCATCGGTATTGGTCTTCCGCTCTCCTGGCTTTTCGCGGGCCGTCCGTTCCGGAGCGACAATCGTCGTGGCCGGCATTCCCAAGAGATTACGGTCGCCAAGGATCAAGAACTCGCGGTCTTTGATCTTGAAGGACTTCTCCTGCGGAGTCGCGGCGGCCTTGTCGCGACAGTCGTAGACGTCGGACGTAATCTGGCCCTTCATCAGATTCGCGACGAACAACAGCGGGCGGATCTCCAGCGTGTCGGCCTCGTCGTCGGCCAACCAGCGAACTTCCACCGACGGTCGAAGATGCACCGACCAGGGGTAGTGGATGATCAGGAGCGGCTTCCCGGTTTGCGCCAGGGAGATCTGGGCATAGGGCTCGTGCGTTCCTCCTAGTTCAGAAGAAGACCATGTCTTTGTGGACTCAGGCGCTGCAGCCGGTGGGGCTTTGGCGCCAGGCTTCGCGCTGGCCGGCGTCTTCTTCAAGTCCGCTGTCTTCTGGCCGGTCTCCTGAGCGGAACACGGCAAGAAGAACCCCCCCCCAATCACCGCGACCGCCACCAGTCCGGCCAAAACAAGACGCATCACGTTCTCCTCCCCTATCCACCGACGTCGCGTCGCGAGCCTCATAGCTATCCTATCTTGCCAAGGGGGCGAAAACGAGTGGGTTTCGGCCGATGAATGCTCGCAGGCGGCATACGCTGGCAGAACGTTTACCCTTGTCAGGCCGATGGCGGGGAGTATATTGGGAGTTTTGACGCGCCGATTGGTGTTCTGGTTGTGGGAGACTGTGGATGGCTCAGGTATGCGAAGTCTGCGGCAAGTCGCCGCAAGTGGGGAACCAGGTCACCACCCGTGGTAGGGCTAAGTACCTCGGCGGTGTCGGTACTAAGGTTACCGGAATCACTCGGCGAACGTTTAAGCCCAACCTTAGAAGGGTTCGGATTAGCGCGGCGAATGGTGCCCATAAGAGAATCACGATTTGCGCACAGTGCCTTCGCAGCGGTACCGTGACTCGGTTGATTCACGTGGCGCCGTTTCGCGCACCCGGCGGCGAGAAGATGCCGTCCGCGGCAGGTCGCCCAGCGGGTGAGTCCGCCGCCAGCCACAGCTCGGCCCAGTACGCTCCGCCGGAGGGGGTCAAGATCCGCAAGCGAAAGCGCAAGAAGGACGAGCCGGCCGGTTGAGCCCTTCTTCTGTTTCGACGGACGGAGCGCACGCGACGCCCGCCGAACCCATCGACGCGGTTCTTCAGTTGGTCTCGCATCGTTCGGCCCGTCCGTATGTGAGGGCTCGGGCCTGGGAGCCTGGATTGCTGCACCATGGCACTATCGCGTGAAGAGGTTGGCAAGGTCTCTCTGTTGGCCCGGCTTCTCTTGCGCGATGAGGAACTCGACAAGATCACTTCCCAACTCGGCTCGATCCTGGGCTATATGGAGTTGCTCTCGGAAGTGGACACCGAGCAGATCGAGCCCATGGCCCACCCGTTCGATGCCGTCAACGTCTTCCGGGACGATCGTGCCCGGCCAAGCCTGGATCGCCACGTGGCGCTGTCCAATGCCCCGCACCGCGACGACGAGTGCTACCTGGTGCCCGCGGTGCTGGGACCGGGCGAACCCTGACGCGCCGTAGGATGGGTCCCCGACCTGTCCCGTAGAATCTTGGACGGGCTTGAAGCCCGTCGTGCACTGGGGCGGGAGGTAAGCGACCAATGTCTCTGGTGGACTTTTCAGCCACGCAACTCCTTGGGCAGTTGGATCGCGGCGAGACCACATCGGTGGAGCTTACCGCGGAATTTAT
>CAZFKF010001105.1:0-2545 GCA_964518805.1 uncultured Planctomycetaceae bacterium
GGCCAATTCAAATGCCTCGAATTCCCCGGCGGCAAGGTCCGCTGGACCACCGATCGCGTGGGCCATGCCACGGTTCTGGCGGCCGATGGGAAGCTCTACCTCTTCAACGACAGGGGAACGCTCATCGTGGCCCTTGCCACGTCCGACCGCTATGAAGAACTCGGGCGCACGGCGGTGTTCCGCGGCGAAATGTGCTGGACGTCCCCAGCGTTGCACCGAGGTCGGATCTACGTGCGGAGTCCCACCCAAGCCGCCTGCCTCGACGTAGCAACCGCTTCACCGCCCGAACCCTCGGTCCCCAGCGGCGCGGCGTTGGCCGTGGAGCCCGCGATGGGCGAGCCGTTCGACGTCATTGGGCTGATCGGCAAGGAACGTGAATTTCCGTTCGACCCACCCGATCTGCGAGAATTCACGCGGTGGTACGCTTGGTCGCTCTGCGGGGCGCTGCTTGCGGCCTGGGCGACCGCTGGACTCGCGGCTGTTGCGGCGCGGCAAATCCGCGCGGCGTCGGACCGCTCGGTCCGACGTTTCGCCGTCGCTTTCTTCTGGTCCGCGGCGATCGTCCTGGGATTTGCAGCAACGCCCCTAGCGAACAAGCTTTGCGATGGGTTTACGTTCACCTGGCCGGCCTCACTGTTTGTCGTCCACCAGATCGTCTTGACAGCCGTAGCATGGTCGAGCACGGGGACGGAGAGAAGTCCCCGCCGCTGGCTCGCGCCCCTGGCAGCCCTTGTGCTGGCGGCGGTCTTCGCCGTGTACTACGATCTGTGCCGGCGTCTGAACCTGGCCTTGGCATGGGTCTTCCTGGCAGGGTTCCCGGCGAGTTGGCCCTTGGCGGTCCCTTTGGCTTACCGTTTGGGGAGATTTCGCGGGCTGTTTCTCCCGGCCATTGGGACGATCGGGGCGTTCAGCCTCTATTTCTGGGCCTCGGCGGCATTGCTCTGGTTGAGAGCGGCGCTAGTCCGATGAACTGGCCCGCGAGCCGCCGAACGACACGCGTTTGTGCCGAATCGCTTCGGCAGAAGCTGCGCGTAGGGTAATATGCCTGCGGAGCAAATCGCTAATTGAGCATGCGCGCTGCGTCGGCCACGCTGTTGGCCGTTTCGAGGAACAGGTTCAGTTTGCTCCGCTGGAAGACCACGGCGATGAACGGCGAGCAGGCCGCGAGAACGACCTTGCTCCCGTTCGTGTTGGCGTGGACCGCCAACGACACCAACTGGCCCAGACCCGACGACGAAATGAAGTTCGATTTCGAGAGGTCCAAGACCAGCTTTCCGCCTGCGCGGCCGACCAGCGGGTGGAGGTGCTTGCGAAACAGCGCTTCGGCCGAATCGTCGATCGGGCCCTCCGTAACCGCCAGCACGTATCCCTCTTCGTGAGTCACCGTGAGTTCCATCGCGTTACCTCCTCCTCAATCCACCGGCCCGGGGCGCACGATTTGCGGCGCGGTCTTGATCTTCGGCCGGATGGCGAGCCAATCGACGCCCTGAAACACCGGGTCGTCGATCTGCCGCACTTCCTCGTCGCCCATGTACGGGCACATCGCGTCGATCCATCCGATCAGACGTTGGAGGCTCACCGGATCGACCTTCACGTCGTAATGCTTCCCGCTGGAAACCAATTCCACCAGCCGGCTCTTGTAGGAGAGATGCGTCATTGGCTTCGGCGTCAGATACGCCTGCGGGTCCACCGTGCCGTAGCCCTCGACCATCAGCACGTTGGCGATCCCGAAGCCGGGCAGCGGATGGACCGGCTTGACGTACGGGGCGCCCCAACTCGGGCGGCCGATCAAGGTCAGGTACGGTTCGGTGAAGACCGGCGAGCTGGGACGCTCGGTCAGGTCGAGCACCTTGCGGGCCTCGCCGTTGCCCTGGTGGCACTTGCCGCAGTATTTGTCCAACACGGGCTGGACGTAGCGCGGATAGCTTACCGAGTCTTCGCCCCACGGCGGCGGCGTGATGGTCCGCGGCTCCTTGGCCAGGGCCAGCGAGTTCTTCCGGCTCTCGGGCGTGCGGCTGTGCGATTCGTGGCAGCCCAGGCAGCCGCGCCGCTCGCCGGGCATCACGCCCACGAAACTCCGCATCGTCTGCAGCGCGCGAAACTGCTCGTCGAGCAACTGGAAGTGGACCGCCTTGAGCGGCGGGACCTGGAACGCCACCGATCCGTCGGCCTCGATCGGCACCGTGCCGAAAATCCGCTTGACGCCTTCGGACTGCACGGCCGAGACCACGGGCCCGGTCGAAATGTACGGCCGCTTGTGCCAGTAGGTGTAGGTCTTGGGATCGATGTGCAGCACGCGCAGGTACTTGGCCTTGCCCTTGAGTTCGGCGGGGGCCCCGTAGTACACGTTGCCGCTGAAGATGACTCCCGGCTTCGGATTCATCCGCTCCTTGCGGTCGGGCCAGGCCACGCGGTCGACGATCGCCGGCGGCTTCGGCCGCGGCTTCAGCGGCTGGGCGTGGAATACGTTGTGCACGCCCTCGTAGATCAGTTCCCGGTTGCCCTCCACGTCCGGAGGCATTTTACTATGGAATGATGCAATTGC
>CAZFKF010001106.1:0-2544 GCA_964518805.1 uncultured Planctomycetaceae bacterium
CCCGCTTCATCAAGGGCTTCCTCGATCTGCTGACCGTGCGATTCCTGACCGGCTACGGGCAGCGTCCGCAGCACGTCTTGGGAACGGTCGGGCTGGTGACGTTCGCGCTCGGGGCAGCCGGGCTGGCTTATCTCTGCGCGTATTGGGTGGCCACCCAGTTGCGTCCGGATTGGGGCCTGGTGCCGCTTCATCAGCGGCCCGCCCTGTACTACAGCCTGGGGCTGATGCTTTTCGGCGGACAGATGCTCTCGATCGGCGTGCTCGGCGAGTTGCTCGTGGCCTACCACGACCGGGCCTTCCGGACCTTCTCCGTCGCCGACCGCACCGATTCGCCGCCCGAACGCGCCGATACGGTTCCGCCCCTTGGAGCAGCCGTTGTGGAGACGGTCCACCGCGAGTCGCCCTTGTGACCTCGGCGGGACGGGTCGCAGACCCATCCTACCTTAAGCGAAAGCCGCTGGCATGACTACTCTGCCCGAGACCACCGCCGATCCGGTCCGCCGCGGCATCTACGGAATTCTCATCGCTGCGGCCGTGGGCGTAATGATCGGCCGGATCTTTGCCGTCGATTCGATCGACGCCCGCGCCTTGGAGAAGTCGCGGCAGATCCGCCTTTCCCGCCCGTTCCTCAGCGCCAACGACCGTAGCCGCTGGTGTACGCTCCGCGCGTTGGTGGAAGAAGACATGCGCGTGCCAGGATCGCCCTACGCCATCGATCGCGTCGTCCAGGAGCCGCTCTGGGACACGATCGACATGGTCAAGCACGACGGCCACTTGTATTCGAGCAAGCCGCCGCTGTTTCCAACGCTCCTGGCCGCGCCCTACTGGGTGATTCACCGCGTCACCGGCGCGACGCTGGGCACACACCCGTACGAGATCGGCCGCGCGCTGCTGCTCCTCTTCAACGTACTGCCCGTGGCGGTCTACCTCTGGCTGCTGGCCCGACTCGGCGAGCGATTCGCCCGGCACGAGTGGAGCCGCCTGTTCGTGCTGTGCGCGGCGGCGTTCGGCACGTTCCTGACGACATTCGCCGTGGTGGTCAACAATCATCTGCCGGCCGCGGTGAGCGTGATGATCGCCCTGTACGCCGCAGTGCGGATCTGGTTCGACGGCGAACGCCGCCTGCGGTACTTCGCGATGGCGGGCCTGTTTGGGGCCTTCGCCGTGGCCGACGAGTTGCCCGCCCTGGCCTTCCTGGCCCCCCTGGGGCTGGCCCTGCTCTGGAAAGCCCCCCGGCAGACGCTGGCCGCTTTCGCCCCCGCGGTCCTCGTGATCGCGGCCGGATTTTTCGGCACCAACTGGATCGCGCACCAGAGTTTGCGGCCGCCGTACGCTCATCGCAGCGCGACCGATCCGTCCGACAACTGGTATCAATACGGTTACGAGCGCAACGGCCGGCAACTTCGCAGCTACTGGGAAGACCCCAAGGGCATCGATCGCGGCGAGCCGTCGAGGGCCGTGTATGCAATGCACGCGTTGGTGGGGCATCACGGGATTTTCTCACTCACGCCGGTCTGGTGCCTTACGCTGGTGGGCCTGGGGGCATGGCTGCTCGAGCGGGGCAATCCCGCTTGCCGCGAGCTCGCGTTGTTCATTGCGGCGGTGTCCTTGGTGTGCCTGGCGTTCTACCTGGGGGTCGTGGGACAGCGCGACCGCAACTACGGCGGCATGACGTGCGGCCTGCGGTGGATGTTCTGGCTGATCCCGATGTGGCTTGTGGCCATGCTGCCGGCGGCCGATCTGGCGGCCAAGCGCCGATGGTCCCGCGGCCTCGCCCTGGTGCTCCTGGCCCTCTCGGCCCTCTCGGCCAGTTACCCGACGTGGAACCCGTGGACGCAACCCTGGCTCTACAACTTCATGCAGCACCTGGGCTGGCTGCCGGGATGAATGTGCGTCGGACGAAATCCCAGGCATGAATGCCTGGGCCAGAGAAACGAAGCAAGCGGCGGAGAGTGCATCCCATGATCCATGCCAAGAAGACCATTCGCGCCGGCATTGTTGGTTCCGGATTCTCGGCCACGTTTCACTTCGACGCCTTGCAGCGGGTACACGGGACGAACGTCGAGGTGGTCGGCGTCTACTCCAAGGACTCGGCCCAGGCCGCGGCCTATTCCCGAAAACGCGGGATCCGCGCGTTCGACAACCTAGAAGCTTTGCTCGATGCGGTCGACGCGGTCCACGTTTGCGTTCCGCCGATGGCCCACGAACCGACCGCCGTGGCCGCCCTGAAGCGCGACAAGTTCGTCGTCTGCGAGAAGCCGCTCACCGGCTACTTTGGCGACGGTTCGGCCGACTTCCATTGGGAGCGGGCCGACAAAGCGGTCGCCTTGCGTTCGGCAATGGAAAGCGTTGGGCGGATCGTTGCCGCCGAGCGCGCCGGCTGCGGCCGGCTGCTGTATGCCGAGAACTGGGTCTACGCCCCGGCCGTGCAGAAGGAACGCGAGATCCTCGAAAAGACCGGCGGCCAGATCCTCTGGATTCACGGCGAAGAGGCCCACAGCGGCTCGCACTCGGTCGACTACGCCTACGCGGCCCGCTGCGGCG
>CAZFKF010001107.1:0-2540 GCA_964518805.1 uncultured Planctomycetaceae bacterium
GATATTGCCGACGCCGGACCAAGACGATCAGACCCACCAGGCAGCAGATCGCCGTCAGGATGCTTCCCCCGCGACGCCCGCCGAAGGGGTACGCCAGGAGGTCACCGGTGTGTGTCACCACCAGCCATTTCCCGAACTCGAGCGCATGGCCCAGCGGCGGAAAGCCGTCGCGCCAGTAATCCTGCATGAATCGAAGCGTCTCGCTGGACTGGTTCGCGGCCGAAAGCGCGTACAACACCCCGAAGCTTCCCAGCATCGCAGCATTGAAGGCGGCCCAAGGGAGCCACGCGCCGCGATCGCGGCGAGTCCAGAGCAGCCACACCGCGAAGAGACTGATCCCTCCGCCGATGAACACGGCGGGGTACGAGACCGGCACACACACGGGAATCAGGCAGGCCAGCATCCAAAGCCGGCGACGTTGCTCCGGCCGACGCCACCAGGCGACGGCCAAGTTCGTGAGCACGAGCGAGAAGAACAGGTCGGCCCCGTACTGCTTCGCCTCGACCGAATAGCGGATGCCCGGATAGGCCACGGCGAACACGCCCACGGCCGCAACCAGCGGCGTCCCTTTCAAGAAACAGCCTGCCAGACGGCGAAAGAGAAACAGCGACGCCACGCCGCAGACCACGGAGAACAGGCGCAGCGATAGCTCGTTGAAGCCGAGCACGCGAACGATCGTCGACTGGATCCAGAGGAACCCAAGCGGACAGGCCTGGTTGTAGCTCAGCCCGCCCATCAGGTCGGCATAGCCATGGTCCAGCAGGTTCGCGGCGAGAAAGCACTCGTCCTCCCAGAGCGGAAATCGCAGCAGGTAGCGCGTCACGCGCGCCGCGATCCCCACGAACAGGAAGATCCCGATCCAACGCGTGACCTGGCGGGGACTCAACGGATCGCGATCGGCGGGCACCAATTCCAAAGGGAACGGCCGGCCTGGTTCGATTTCGTGCCGGTCGCACGCGACGACCGGCTCGGCAGCACGCAGCATCCCCAGGTCCTCCCGTGTTCCGTCACCTGACTTCGCGATGGTCCGGCCCACCCCGGTCGGCCAACTCCGACCGGGGAACAAATCGATAGATCTCGACGTAGTCGAGGTCGTGTTCGCCGCTGGTCTTGCCAACGTACATGGGCAGCGTCCGGCGGTCGACGAGCTGGTAGCGCCTCCCCATCTTCTGCAACCAGGCGGCGGAGGCCTGCCGCTCGTACGGGAAAATCGTCGACTTGTACTCCACGCAGCACAGGGGCCAATCGGCCGAGATCCGCTGCCAATCGACCGGCTGGCCCTCCACATGGCGAGGCGAGTAGATTCGCTGGTTGCAGCGGTAGATGGCCGAAAATCGCATCTGGAAATTGGCGGGCGAAAAGTCCAGGCCTAGGTCGCCCTTCAGGCAGGCCACTTCGCTGCGGGCTTCCTCGGCGGGCCAGAACGAACGGGCGAACTCGCGCGTCCACACGTCTTCATACGCCCGATACGGCCGGCAAATGTCCCGAACCGCCGATCCGATCGGGAGGATCGGCACCAGGGCGAACGCCAACGTCGCCCATCTCGGCCGGATCGCCCGGCGGCTGGACAGCCACGCCAGTCCGGCTGCCGCGCCGAGCCCGGTCAGCAGGCAACAGGCAGGCGCAAAATACATGGCCAGGCGCACGTGCCCGCCGTAGGGATAACGCTGCATGGCGGCAGCGACGAAGTTCAGCGCCAAGGGGCTCAGCAGTGCCAGGAGAAGCGTCGGCTGCCGGCGCCGCCACAGAACGGCCACCGCGCCCAGGCACGCCATGAACGTCAACGTGCTCCCGCCGTGCGGTCCGCCGAACGGATGCCCCAGCAACACGCCCGAATGCGCCGACACAAGCCATGCGGCAAATCGTACCGGGCCATCCCAGGGCGGAAAGGCGTCGTGCCAGAAGAGCCGCATCGCGGTCAGGCAACCGGAGCACTGATTGGCCGTCGACAGGGCGAAGAACGCCAGAAAGCTCTCCAGCAAGACCAAGTTGTAGACAACCCAGACCGGCCAGGCGGCTCTCAGGCGTCGCGTCCAAATGTCGTACGCCAGTGCGAGACTGATTCCCCCCGCAACAAACACGGCCGTGTACGACAGACCAATGCCCAGCGGAAGCAGCGCGGCCAACCCCCATAGCCAACCCCGCCGCCCCGGCGCGCGCAGCCACTCGACGGTCAACCCCAGCAGGGCAAGCGCAACGAAGAGATCCGCTCCGTAAGGCTTATCCTCGACCGAGTACCGAATCCCGGGATAGCCCGCCGCAAACACCCCCACGGCCAACACCAAGGCCGTGCCTCGCAACAGGCGTCCGGCGACGTGCCGAAATAGGAACACGCTGCCGATGCCAAACGTCAGGGGGAGAAGACGCAGCGAATACTCGCTGAACCCCAACCACTTGACGCTTGCCAATTGGCCCCACAAGAACAACAGAGGACAGACTTGTTCGTAGTTCAACGGGCCTGTGAGATCGGCGAACCCCTTGTCGATCAGGTTGCACGCCAGATAGGACTCGTCGGAACCCAAAGGGAAGTTCAAGGCGTA
>CAZFKF010001108.1:0-2540 GCA_964518805.1 uncultured Planctomycetaceae bacterium
GTTCCCCTCTCTCGTTCGATGGCAGAGGAACTGGGGGCGATGGCTTCCGGAATCTGTCCCATTTCGCGCAGGTATTGATCGCGCACGTGCAACACGAAGCGCGCCGCCGATCGATGCAGCGTTCCCAGCCGTGTTTCGAGCCGGCCCGACTGCTCGAATTGCTGCAACGCGGCGAGCCGGTCCATCACGTCCGAGTCCGACGGCGCGGGGCTCGTTCGGCGTCCTGAGGCGTCGGCCACCTGGTGAGGAAAGGGATCTCGTTCGGAAAGCAGCGCCGCGGCCAAGGCAATTGCCCGGGGCTGCCCCAACCGCCGGCCCTCCAGAAGCATCCGGCCCAAACGCGGTCCCACCGGCAACGCGGCCATGGCGCGGCCCAGTGGCGTAACCTGGCCCGCGCTGTCCAACGCGTCGAGACGCCGCAGGAGCGTTTCGGCCTGCTGGAGGGCGGCTTCCGACGGCGGCTCGAACCAGGGGAAGCCGGCCAAATCCGTTTCGCCCCAGGTACGCAGTTGAAGCACCGGCCCCGACAGATCGAGCCGGTGCACCTCCGGTTCGTCGTGGTCGCGTCGACGGCGGTGCGTGCGTTCGGGCCACAGGCGCAGGCACACGCCCGGCCCTGTGCGGCCCGCCCGACCTGCTCGCTGATCGGCCGAGGCCCGCGAAATCTGCAGGAGTTGCAGGCGGTCCAGGCTAACGTGCGGATCAAAGACCAGCGACCGGGCCAGGCCCGAGTCCACAACGCCGGTGATCCCCGCGATCGTGATCGATGTCTCGGCAACATTGGTGGCCAACACGACCTTGCGACGGTCGTTGGGCCCAAGAACCTCGTCCTGCTTCTCGGCCGTCAGGTCGCCGTAGAGCGGCATGACCGCCAGGTTCCTCGCGGCCGCCAGCGACTCCAATCGCCGGCCCGTCTGGCGGATCTCGCCCACCCCGGGCAGGAACACCAGCACATCGCCGCCGGTGAGGTCCAGGATCTGACGCGTCGCCTCTGCAGCCTGATCGGCGATGGTCCGGCTGGCCAGATCCTCGATGTACGAAATCTGAATCGGGTGCAGCCGGCCCAGACTTTCGACCGTCGGGCAGTTGCCAAGGTATTGGGCGATCGGCCCCGGATCGAGCGTGGCCGACATCACGACCACCTTCAACTCCGGACGCACGGTGTCCCGAACGCGACGGACCATGGCCAAGGCCAGATCGCTGCTGAGGCTTCGCTCGTGGAACTCGTCGAAGACCACGGCGGCGACGGATTCCAGGAACGGGTCGCGCTGGAGCATGCGCAGCAGAATTCCTTCGGTGACCACCTCGATCCGCGTCTGCGGCCCCACGCAGCGATCGAACCGTACCCGGTACCCCACTTCGTCGCCCAGTCGCCCGCCCCGCTCCATTGCCATGCGACGCGCACACGCCCGCGCCGCCAACCGTCGCGGCTGCAAGACGACCACGGTCCCTTGCCCAGCCAATCCGGCGTCGAGCAGCGCCGGGGGCACGCGGGTCGTCTTTCCAGCCCCGGTTGGCGCGCGCAGGACCACGGCGCCCTCCGCGCGCACCGCCTCCACCACTTCCGGCAGTACCAGATCGATCGGCAACGGTGCGAGTGCCATGGACGCGCGGGGAATCGTGGTGAAAAGACGCCCGCTCGGGCTGCAGAACATCTCGACGACGACGGCTCTTGACCATTATCGTCGTCGCTGCCTGTTCTGCAACAGCGGCAAGTCGGTAGCGTCTCGGGCTCGGCATGGTCGCCGCCACCGCGGCAGTCCTTCCGATGGCCCTGGACCAGCGTCCCTCGGGATGCGAAGATGGACCGATCGCAAGTGGGCGTGGAAGTCGCAAGGAAAGGTGCTTGGCAATGTCGGTCCGAGGCTCTTCGGTCGTTGATATCCGCGGCGCGAGGTTCTCTTCATTTCGCGCGGTCCTGATGGCTTGCCTCCTGTTGGGCCACGCCGTGACCGTCGAGGCCGGCGAGTCGGTCGTTGCCGACACGTCGAGCAAGGCCCCAGGCCCGGAAGTCGCGACGACCGCGACCCCGTCTGCCGCATCCGCGCCGCGGCTCGTTACCGAGCGGGCGTTCGAACGAACCGGTTTTCAGGAAGCGGGTCCCTACGATCCGCGGTACGACCTGAGAACCGACTTCGTCATGGCCTACGGCGCCGGCCCGACCATGGCCGAAAAGCTCAAGCGCTGGGGTGAAGCGGGCTACGTGCTGCAAGTGATGACGGGCGTCGCCTGGGGCGGATACCAGGACTACTTGGACGGCAAGTTCGACGGGCGTTCGCATTGGGACGAGGCCCAGGTCGACGCCGCCGGCAATCCCATCATGCACGGCCCGAAGACTCCCTACATGGTCCCGACCGTGTCCTTCAGCCGATACCTGGAGGAAGCCATCCGGCCGGTCATCGATGCCGGCGCCGTGGCCATCCATCTCGAAGAGCCGGAATTCTGGGCCCGGGGCGGGTTCAGCAAGGCATTCCAGCGCGAGTGGCAGATCTACTACAACGAGCCGTGGCAGCGACCTGACTCGAGTTGCGACGCGCAAT
>CAZFKF010001109.1:0-2535 GCA_964518805.1 uncultured Planctomycetaceae bacterium
CGACGACGGCGCCTGGAGTTGGACGGGGCGCGGCGACAAGAGCGACCGCTATTCGAGCGCCCGCGCTGTATGGGCGTTGAGTCTCGCCCGGGCCGCCGGCTATCCGGTGCGCGACGAAGCCTATCAGAAGGCGATCGCTTTCCTCAAGAGCCAAGCGGCCACGAGCGACAACAGCGATTTCGAGAGCAAGGCGATCTTGCTGCACGCCTTGACCGAGGCCGGTCAGGGCGACTTTGCCCTAGCCAATCGGCTCTACCGCGAGCGTCAATCGCTTTCGACCGCCGCCCTGGCGCATCTGGCCCTGGCCCTGGCCGGAATGGACCGCAAGAGCACGGCCGGCGAAATCCTGACCCTCGTGGCGCAGCGGAATCTCGATGACGACGCGTTGCGCCGCAGCGCGGCTCTGGGCAGCCTGCCGTGGAGTCATGCTCCCGCCGAGCTTCGCGCGCTGGTGGCCCTGGCGATCCAGAATGCAACCCCGCAGTCGCCCCAGGCCAAAGTGCTCATCGATTGGCTCCTAGCGCATCGCGTCGGACACCGCTGGGCCCCTGACAAGGCCACCGGACCCGCGGCGCTGGCCCTCTGCGAGTGGTTCGCACAAAGCCGCTTCCAGGGCGAGCACTATCGCCTGGCCGTGTTCGTCAACGACGTCCAGGCCAAGGTACTGGACATCGACGAATCGGCCGGGACCCAAACCATCGACGTGCCCGCCGGCTTGCTCAAGCCGGGCAAACAGCGGGTCAATTTCCAGATTACCGGCCGGGGGCGCTACACGTATCAGTGCATCCTGGGCGGGTTCGTCCCGGCCGATCAACTCAAGAATACCAGCCAGGAATGGGAAGTCCGCCGGCACCACGAACCGGCCCCGCTGGAACTCGACGGGCGCGAGATCCCCCGCGGATTCGGCGTGCTCGACGGCGGATACACGACGTTCCGCAATCCGCTCACGCAATTGCCCGTGGGCCGGCGCGGCCAGGTCGAACTCGAAGTCTGGCGCCGGCTGCGCCACAACACGCCCGAGGAGCAACTCGAATACCTCGTCATCACCGAGCCCATCCCGTGTGGGGCGTCGGTCGTCGAGAAATCGATCCAGGGCGGCTTCGAGCGATACGAGATCGGCCCCGGAGCGATCACTTTCTACGTCGGCAACCGCCAAGGCATCGGCAGCATCCGCTATGACCTGGCCGGCTATTTGCCCGGCGCCTACCGGGCCGCGCCGACCGTGCTCCGCAACGCCTACCGGCCCGAACAACTGATGGTGGCCGCGCCCAAGTTGCTGACCGTGCTTCCCGCCGGTCGGCAATCGGCCGACAAGTACCAGCCCACGCCCCAGGAACTTTACGAGTTGGGCAAGCGGCACATGGAGAAGCACGATTCCAAGGCGGCCGCCGGCTATCTCACCGAACTGGTCGAGAAGTGGACCCTGCGCCCGGAAATCTACAAGGACGCCGTGCAGAAGCTGCTCGACGCCCACCTGGAACTGGGCCCTGCCGGCAAGATCGTCCGCTACTTCGAGGTCATCAAGGAGAAATGGCCGGCCGAAGAGATCCCCTTCGCCAAGATCGTCAAGGTCGGCTCGGCCTACGAGGAGATGGGCGAGTACGAGCGGAGTTACCTGATCTTCCGGGCCACGGTCGAGAGCAGCTTCGGGCGCGAAAGCGGCGTGGCCGGATTCCTGGAATCGCAGGGCGAGTTCCTCCGCAGCGTGGAGTCTATGGGGAGGCTTCTGCGCGAGTACCCGCCGGAGGGCTACGCGGCCGCGGCCACCTACGCCCTGGCCCAGCGTGTTTACGCCAAGGCCCCCGAGGCGGCCGAGGATGCGAAGCTCCGCCAAGCGAAGGTGAATCGCGTGGATCTGGTCCGACGCGCGTGGGGCATGCTCGAAAGCTTCCTCACCGCGCATCCCGACGATCCGGCCGCCGACCAGGCGGCGTTTGCCGCCGCCAACGCCCTTTTGGAACTGAAACGCTACGACCAGGCGGCCGATGCCTGCAAACGATATGCCTCGCGGTATCCGAAGAGCGACCTGTTGGACAGCTATTGGTACCTGATCGGCTATTGCCGCTTTGCCACGGCCAAGCACGAGGAGGCCCTGGAGATGTGCCGCAAGGTGGCCGAACACAAGCGGATCGACAGGCAAACCGGCCAGGAGACCGAGAGCCCGAACAAGTGGCGCGCCGTGTATATCCTCGGCCAGATCTACCACAGCCTGGGCAAGGCCGCCGAGGCCATCGGCGAATACCGCCGCGTCGAACAGCGCTTCCCCGACGCCAAGGAGGCCATCGATTACTTCCTCCGCAAGGCGATCGAACTGCCGGAGGTGACCGTATCCAAGCCCGGCACGCCCGTCTCGGTCGACCTCAAGTTCCGCAACATCGCCGCCTGTGACGTGAAGGTGTATGGCATCGACCTGATGAAGTTCAGCCTGCTGAAGCGAAACCTCGGCGGGATCACCGGGATCAACCTCGCCGGCATCCGGCCGCACCACGAGGCCACGCTGAAGCTCGGCGACGGCAGGGACTACCGCGACCGCAC
>CAZFKF010001110.1:0-2533 GCA_964518805.1 uncultured Planctomycetaceae bacterium
CAGTTCCTTGCGGACCCGAGCCAGGAACAGGTACCTCGCCGAGGTGAGGATCAAGTGCCGTTTCAATCCCAACCAGCGACGGCCTTCCCACTGATCCAGCCCACCTCTTGTTGTTTCTGGTCCTCGAAACATCGTTCCACCCGCCAACGCGAGAAGGCCACCAGCAACAAGGTCTGGACCGCGGTCTCCTCTGCAGCATTGCTGAGAAAGAACTTGATCTCCTCCGGGTTCATCGCGTTGCGGGCCACCACCAGGTGCAGACGCATTCCCGGCAGGCCCTTTTCGTCCTGCACGGTGATCCTGGTGTGCTAGACTTCCCACACCATGGGGCCGTTGCCGCGGGCACGATCGTCAAGCTCCAGAGCGATCTTCCATTTCGGGCGGTAGACCACCGCGTCCGGGATGCCCGCCGCCCGGCAACGCGGACGGTCGTCCGACCAGCTTTCCGGCAGGAACAGACCGCCGTCCACCAGGCAGTGGAAATCTCCCGTGGCGTAGGCCAGATGCACGGTGACGATGCAATCCTCCGTCTTGCCGCGGGTGCCGCACCACTGACGCTGGACACCGGGGGTCTTGTCGCCGTGCTTCACGTCGCTGGTCTCGTCGATGATGCCCACCGCGTTGGGACCCGCGTCCTCGCGGACCACCATTTCCTGGAGGCGGTTCCGCGTAAGGTCCTCGTTCCATTTGAAGGCGCCGAGGAACTCCTGCAAATCCCGCGGAGGCACTCCCGCCGCCAGGGCCATCGGCTCGCAGCTCTTTTCTCCCAGGTCCGACAACTGTCCCTCGACGTACGTGAAAAAGTGCTCTTGCGTGTCCCGTCGGAGAAGAACAGTCGTGAAACCGGTCGAGGTAACGTCTCAACTTCGGTTTCAGCTTGCGGATCTCTTCGGCGTCCATGCCAAGACCGAACGCCTCGACGGCGGTTACATCGCCTGTTCGTCGGCCGAAGGGCCATACAGGGCGGGAACGGGGACGTTGTTCAGGCGCAGGTACACGCACAGGTGCGCGCGGTGGTGGATCGAATGATTGAGCACGAAGCTGCGGACCACGGCCACGCGAGGGATGGAGAAGATGGTCTGGCCGGCCTTCAACAGCGACCACGGCTTCATAAGCTCGGCGTCGGGCGCGGCAGCGAGGGCCGCTCGGGCCGCGGCAACGTTCTTGTCGAAGCGTTCGAGCATGGCTTGGCGCGACGTGGCCGGCGGCGTGCGGTAGGGTTGGCCGCCGGGGGGATCGACATCGACGCCGTCGCCGTTCAAGGCCATCTCGATCCAACCGGGCAGTTCGGCCAGGTGCATGCCCACCCAGCCGATCGTGTTCGATTTCTCGTGGACTTTCCAACCGAGTTTGTCCTCGGGGATTCGCTCCAACACTTTCCGCGTATTGGCCATCTCATGGTCGAATTCCGGCAGCAGCGACTGACTCAGGCTCATGGGGCTCTCCAATGCGATGCGGACAGCGACGGCCCGCGGCATCAGCGCTGATCCAGCGCGTACGGCCGTCGCGAGACAGGACCGCGGACTCACGGGCATTCTTCTGCGTTGGCGTCGCCAAGTCAAGCCAACGGCGAACAAGTCCAGGGTCCGCGGCGTCGCCCCTTGGGTCTTCGCTTCGCGATCACCGGAGTGCCATGGTAATCCTACCTTTCGTGTCGGACGTTGCTCGCGGTTGCTTCGCCAAGAGCGCGCGCTTTTGCCGATGCCGACCCCGCCGTTTTGAGGGCAAAGTGACCTTGCTTCGTTTCCCTCAATCGGAGTATATTCCCTCGGTTTCTTGGCCTGGCGGCCAAGCATGAGGCTTCAGGGGGCGATTGCGTGATTCGGTTCAACAACCTGCGCACTTCCGATGCTTCGCTGGCCGAGGCGATTCGCGTGGCGACCTCTCGGGTCTTGGAGCGTGGGTGGTATGTACTCGGGCCAGAAGTCGAGCAGTTCGAGGCTGCCTTTGCCGCGTATCACGGCGTGGGGCATGCGGTTGGCGTGGCCAGCGGCACCGACGCCATCGAGTTGGCCTTGCGAGCCGCCGGGATCGGTCCGGGCGACGAAGTGATCACGGTCGCTCACACGGCCGTGGCCACGGTGTGCGCCATCGAGCGGGCCGGGGCCAGGCCGGTGCTGGTCGACATCGATCCGGTCTCCTACACCATGGACGCGTCTGCTGCAGCCGCGGCCATCGGTCCGCGCACCAAGGCCATCGTGCCAGTCCATCTCTACGGGCATCCGGCCGACATGCCGGCCCTGGCAACGTTGGCGAGTCAGCACGGACTCCTGCTGGTCGAGGACTGTGCCCAGGCTCACGGGGCGCGAATCGGCAAGAGTTGGGTGGGCACGCTGGGGCACCTGGGTGCGTTCAGTTTCTATCCGACCAAGAACCTGGGCGCCTGCGGCGACGGCGGCGCGGTGATCACGCGGGATCCGCAACTCGCCGTCAGGCTGAGGCGTCTGCGAACCTACGGTCAGGTGAGCCGCTACCGCCACGCAGAGCGGGGCATCAACAGCCGGCTCGACGAGATCCAGGCGGCCATCCTCGG
>CAZFKF010001111.1:0-2525 GCA_964518805.1 uncultured Planctomycetaceae bacterium
ATGGAACAAAAATCGCCAAACGCGACTAGATCAGTTTTCACCTCCCCAGGTCCGATCGTTCTCAATGAAGCAATACGGCGGCCAGTTGGGGACATCGTTGCCGAAGTAGCTGTCGAAGCCGCGCGTGGTCGGCCCGCCCGCGATGCATTGCGAAAAGACCTCCTCCCAAATGCCTTTCTGGCCTTCGCGCGGCGTCGCCGAATCATCGACGGGCTTGGCGTGGAAGACCGCCGCCCGGTCTTTGGGAATCGGCCAGTCCCAACCCAGATGCCACTTGCCAATGCAGGCCGTGCGGTAGCCCTTCTTCTTCAGCAGGCTGGCCAGGGTCATCCGTTGCGGGGCAATCAACGGCTCGCCAAACACGCCCACGATGCCCGCCTGTAACCGCGTGCGCCAGTGGTACCGGCCGGTGAGCAAGGTGTAACGCGAGGGCGAACAGACGCCCGAACTGGAGTGCGCGTCGACAAACCGCATCCCCTGGGTCGCGAGCCGGTCGAGGTTGGGGGTACGAATCCTTCCCCGTTCCGGGTTGAAGCAGTGCACGTCGCCATAGCCGAGATCGTCCGCCAGATTGACCACGATATTCGGCGTCTGCGCTCGATCGGCGCAGCGGCCGGCATGACTGCCTTCGATCCCTGCGGCCATCGTGATCGACACAAGGAGGGGTTCAACTCGGCTGCAAGGCGGTCGCACCCGCCTCGCTGAGCAAAACACGCCACGAGGCTCTCTCGGCGTTGTGGTCATGGCTGGGCCCTCTTGATGCGAGTCGATCATCTTGCCCCTCGGCCGCGAGAGTCCGACGTCACGACCTGCGAGGCATCCCCCCAGTCCGGGAAGCAAGACGCCGTGGAGGGCCCAGTATCGCGCGGGGCGAAGCTGCCGTCAATCAGCGTTGACAATTTCCACGGTCTGTTGAGCTACTCAACGTACCCTTGGTTCGCATGGCCTCCGCAGCCTCGAAGTTCTTGGACGCGAGGGAGACTCACTGCGCCCGTACGTGGACGTTCCGTGCGGCGTGGTGGTATGAGTAGAGCCAGCCGTTGGCTACGTACCACACGTCCGGACGGCGTGCGACGTGGATGAGGTGTTGCACAAGGGTCGAGCCTTGCTGGCCCTCGATGCCGGGGCGGCGATCGTAGAGCACACTGTTGCGGAAGCGGTCTGGGTGCCAGAGGGCGTAGAACAGTCCGCCCCGCTGGTGAACCTTGTCGAAGGCCGCGTTCAACTCGGCGACGTCGCTGGCCACGAAGCGGCCTTTCGGCTCGCGGCGCTCGAGGATCCGGTCGTAGCCCACGGTGTTCAGCCCGCCCACGCCGTAGAAGCGATACGACGGGTTCCACGGCGCGTAGTCGGTGCTCGTGGGATTATCGAGCCAGTTGAAACCGCGGACGAACAGGAATTGACCGTCGTCGTTGCGGAGGATGCCTTCGTCGGCGTGACCGTAGGTGAGGATGTGCTCGTAGACGTATTGCCCGTAGGGGATGTCTCGCAACCGCGAAAGGAGGTCCTGGCGGCAGCCGAGGATTTCATTCTTGTACCCGTGGATCGAGTATTCGGCGGGATTGCGCGGGTGGGTCCAGCCGTGCACGGCCGGTTCCCAACTGCGGTCGCGGCGGTCGAGTTCCTCCTGCATGGCCTGCCACATCGATTCTCGCCCGGCCATGCGGCTGTTAATCGCCATGGTGACCGGCAGCCCGAGGCTGCGGCAGGTATGCAGCGAGGCTTGATAGTTGTCCGACTGGTCATCGGTCGGCCCGCGCCACGCTGCACCGGGATGCGCCCAGGGGTTGCAGCCCCAGTTGTCGTTCGACAGGGTGAAGGCCGTTTTCCGGCCGTCGTAGAATTTGGCCGTCGACTCGAACGCGGCCGAGCCGATGCCCGAAAACTCCAGCTCGATGACGTGAGTGCCGTGGAAGCCGACGGAGACGTATGCCTTTTCGCCTTTCGCGTCGATCCTCGCACACTCGATGCCGTTGAAGAAATCGCCGGACGCCCTTCGCGGAACCGTCTGCCACGGGTCGGAGGCCGTGTTGCGGCGACGCACCTCCCATTGCGGCGTGACGCCCGAGACGCGGAAGACGTAGGTCACCGGATACTCGAAGCCCCATTGCTTTTGCATCGCCTTGTCGACCGTGATGCTCAGCGCAGGCTTCTCCACAGCCAAAGCCTCGCCTCGCGCGAGCACCACCAGCCCCAAGATTCCCAAAGCGGCCAAGATCGACATGCATCGTCTCATGAATGAACCTCACGGCGATTGGCGGATCAGTCCCTGGGGTCTCCGAGATCCCAGCACTTTCAATCCGCGCAAGTTCCTCGGCGGGAAACACAGGTCTCGGTTGGACGCCGCAGTGGGCAGCGACTTCGCGTTGCGGCGCACCTTCACCCGGAAGAGGATTCTAGCACCAGCAGGGCCCGCTTGCCAAACGAACGCCCCCCAAATAACAGGGCCCCGAATCCCGCGGCAAGCCGCGGGCGATTGCCACTTCATGGACTTCCGGCCAACGACGTCTATCTTCGGCCGGCGA
>CAZFKF010001112.1:0-2523 GCA_964518805.1 uncultured Planctomycetaceae bacterium
TCCTTCTTCAACCGGGCGATCTCCGCATGAAGCCGCACGTTTTCCGCTTCCAACGCCTCCAAGCGAGCCTTCAGCGGCGCAACCGCTTCCGCGACCATCGCTCGAACATCTTTCTCGGTGAAAAGGCGGACCATCCCCCTTTCATAACCGCTATCCTCCCAGGGCGCAATACCAGTTTCTCAAATTCCGTGAATGCTTACCAAAATGTTCCAGGCCGCGCTATACTCACGCTGATTGATTCTTCGTGACGAAAGACCGGTAGGGTCCTGTATCGACAGAGCCGGAGCCCATGACGAAATCATTGATGCAGACTATTGCGGTTGCCGTGTGGCTGCTATCCGCCGCCTGCACTACGGGCCTCGGCCAAGATGCAGACGCGTCGCTGACCGCCTATTTCAAACAATACTTGGAGGAGTCATTTCGCCTGCGGCCCATTGAGGCTACTCGCCTGGGCGACCATCGTTTCGACCGCCTGATGGATGACCTTTTGCCGAAGGCTCGAGCCGCCTGGGCGGAACACGATCGCAAGCCCCTGGCCGATTTGCCCAAGCGCGTTTGGTACGAGAAGCTCTCCCGGGACGGAACGGTCGACTTCGAGATCTTCCAGCACGAACCGTCGACCCACAGCAGCGTCTCAAAGCAGTCGCCACAGATCGACACCTGGAAGCCGTCGACGGCGACGATTTCTATCATACCGCCGCCGGTAGAAATGGCGATCAGGGAATGCCGCTCGCGTGAGTTCTGTAGCGCGAGCCGGTATGTGTTGGGGTGGGGGTCGCCTGCATCAACCATCGCGATGCAGATGCTGTTTCCGAATGTGTTCTTGGGCGATGGCAGCATAGTCGTTTCCGCCGGAGCCGCGATGATCCAGTTGTGGTTCGCCATAACGAGCATCGTGGTTCCGTCTTGTCGGGTCTTGCGCCCTGCTCGCAGAATTCACCGCTCATCAGTCGCCAATTCGCTTGTAGAAACCGCCGTTGAAGTGGAATCCAGCAATCGCGGGTTTTGCCGCTCCAGAGGCCGGCTGCATTTCGATCGTGAAACTGCTGCCGGATTCCTTATCAAAGTAAGGGCTTCCCTTCGCACACAACAGCCTCGCTTGAGCGAGGTCAGAGGTGAGCGTCCAACGGACTCCGGCTTCGTTGGTCCATCGAAAGCGTTGTGATTGCTTGTTGCCTTCCAGCTCGAGTCGTCCCACGTGCCAGTTGTTCTCCTTCGGATCATGCTGATAACGACCAGACAACATCTCTGGCGTGACGATCCGGCTGAGGTCGGGCACTCTTGCTTCCTGGCGGGTCACGATCGGGACGTAGCCGACCTCCAAGCCCTTGGGCGGGGTGACGAGGAGCCCGAGATCGAGGGCTACCAGTTTGCCGCTGCTGGGCGGCGCCATGTAGTCGCGATGCATCGGCCAATTCGCGTGCAGCTTTTTCACGAAGGCTTGCAGTTTTGCCTTCTTCTCCTCGCTCCAGTTGTACTGCTGGAACGACGGCTGATCCACGAAACGATACCATGAGTAGGTCACCACCGAGCCGTCCACAAGCTTGGCCGTGAAAGGGCCGGCCTTCGGGCCGGGTTTGGCCCACGCGCCAACGGTGGGCGAGGTGTAAGGCGAGCCCTTCTTGGCGAGATTGAATTCCTGAGTGAGCAGTTTGGTTTCCGACGGCACTTCTGCCGCGGCCACCGCGACGCGTTCTTCACCGATGTGTTTGTAGTACTGCGGGAAGAGCCCCTTGGGGCTGATGTCGTTGGTGAACCACTGCAAGCCCCACGCGTTGCCCTCGAAAATGCGCGTATCGAAGACTCGCTCAACTCCAACGATCTTCTTGCCGGCTTGGTCGTAACTCGTGGTGTGGGTGTTGAGCTTCGGCTTGAAAGCACCTTTGCCGTCGAATCGGCCGGAGCAGGCAGGGCCGCCATCGCGCCACGACTTGAACGTGTCGTAGAGAGCAGCTTTTGAGTAATAGGTGACATCTTGCACGAGGATGGCGCGGCCTTGGGCGTCCACGGGAAACCGGAGCTTCGGCAACTTCGAGTAGGTTATGCCGCCGGCGTCGACGGCGTCAAAGCGCGGTACCGTATTAATCTCCATGGCGCCGCCGCCCATGATTCCGGGCCGCGCGTCGAGGCCCCGGCCGTAGAGGAAAGGATAGTTGAACAGCTTGCCGATCTTGCTCCACGTCTCCGGAATATAGTAGGCGATGGGGCCTTTGAAGTTCGCGGCACTGAGGAAGCAGGTCCAACTCTGGTCACCCGTCGGCGGGTCACCGCTGGTCGGATCGGTAAACGGAAGCGCCATCCAGGTGTAGCCGAGGAACTTGCCGTTGGGCTCGCCTTGGAACGGGAGCCCGTCAGGAGGAATCAGCAGTCGGTTGCTCAGTTGCGCGATGCCGAGGCGATGGTCCGGCAGCGCTTCATTGCTGTAGAAGAACGACCACCCCGGCGAGCCAACCTCGTAATCGTAGCACTGCGGCGTGGCGTTCATGCTGAACTTCGGCGGGCCGTAGCGGAAGTGGTTGCCCG
>CAZFKF010001113.1:0-2522 GCA_964518805.1 uncultured Planctomycetaceae bacterium
GGGGGCCAGCCACGTGCGCGACGACGTGACCGACGCCCGCGACTCCGACGCCCTCCAGGAAGTGCTTCAGAAGCAGGTCATTCCCTTGTATTACGATCGCGACATCGATGGCTTGCCGCGGCAGTGGATCAAGCGGATGATGAACTCCATCAGTTCCCTGGCATGGCGGTTCAGCGCCGACCGCATGGTGGCCGACTACGTGCGGCACACCTACCTGCCCGCTGCCGGCGGCCTGAGCTGCGATATGAATATCCGCTGAGCGGAAGCCCCGTCAGGTCCGTAGTCCGTAGGTTATGCTTTGGCATAACAGTTCAGTACGCTATGCATGGGCATGACTTCCGAGCCAAAGAGGTTATGCTGGAGGATAACCTAGAGACTACGAGCGTTTGCATCTTTGCCGGGGTAACCGAGACAAATGGCCCCCACCGCCTTCCATGTCCGCGGTCTACGAATACGAACATACCGTCGCGACTGACGAGATCGACTCGTTGGGCCATGCGAACAACGTCGCCTATGTGGAGTGGATGCAGTCGGCCGCGCTAGCCCATTCTGCCGCCCTCGGCTGGCCGGTCGAGCGATACTTTGAACTAGGGCTGGGGTGGGTCGTGCGGGCGCACGCGATCGAGTATCTCCAGCCGGCCTTCGCGGGCGACCGTCTGGCCGTGCATACGTGGGTGGCCACGATGCGCAAGGCCACGTCGGTCCGCCGCTACCGGATCTGCCGCAAAGCGGATGGCGAGGTCCTGGCGACCGCAGAAACCCGCTGGGCCTTCATCGACTACGGCACGCGCCAGCCGGCGCGCGTGCCCAGAGAGATCGTGGAGTCCTTCCCGATCGGAAACGTGGATGAGACGTGAGAGATAGGGAATGAGGGACAGACCGGCACGCGCCCCCCTGGCGTGCCCTCCGGTGTCCGTGTCATGGGTTCTTCAACTTCGATCGTTCATCCTTCCTTCGAGACCCTTCACCCTCTTCCGGAGACTGCCCATCATGAAAGTCCTCGTCGTCCTCGGCCATCAGAACCCGGGGAGCTTCTGTCACGCGATCACACAAACGGCCGTTGCCGCTTTGGAGGCGGGCGGACACGACGTGATCGTCCATGATTTGTATGCCGAGCGGTTTGATCTGATCCTTCCCCATGCCGAGATTCCCAAGGACGCTCCGCAGAGTCCGCTCATCCAGCGCCATTGCGATGAGGTCCGCGCGGCGGGGGGCTACGTCGTCGTGCATCCCAATTGGTGGGCGCAGCCGCCGGCGATCCTCAAGGGTTGGCTCGATCGGGTCTTTCGCCAGGGCGTGACCTATGAATTCGGGCCCGGCGGAGCGGTCATCGGCCACCTGAAGGGAAAGCGGGCTCTGGTCTTCACCACCTCGAATACGCCGCGGGACGTGGAACTCGCCTTGTATGGCGATCCCTTGGAGAACCTCTGGAAGACGTGCATCTTCGGCTTCTGCGGGATCGAGGACTTCACGCGAAGGAACTTCGAATCGATCGTCATGAGCACGCCCGACCAGCGCCGCCAATGGCTCGCCGAGGTTCAACAGATCACGCGTTCGCGATTCGGTTAGGCGAAGATAACGCAAGGAACACCGCAGACTTCGCCAGAGCCCACACGATACGCCTGGAGCACCGTTGCTATGACGCCACGCCAGCGATGGATGGCCCTGCTCGAAGGGCAGCCGGCCGATCGGATTCCAACCGACTATCAAGCCACGCCCGAGGTGACCGCGCGCCTGCTGAAGGACCTTGGCTGCGAAGACGAGGACGCGCTGTGGCGGCGACTGTTTGTCGACAAGCGGAAGATGGTGGAGCCGCGATGGACGCTGGCCCATCATCCTCGCGATCCGCTGGCCGACATGTGGGGCATCCGCTACCGGAAGGCCGACTACGGGTCCGGGAGCTACGACGAGCCTTCGCACCATCCGCTGGCCGGCGCCCAGTCGGTCGACGACGTCCACGCTCACGGCTGGCCGAGCCCGGACGATTTCGATTACGGCGTCGTTGCCCGGGCCGTCGAGGAGTCGGACGGCTACTGGCCGATCCACAGCGGCTGCTATGAGCCGTTCTTGCTCTACGGCTACATGCGGGGACTTCAGACGGCGTTCGAGGATCTGGCCCTGAGGCCCGAATTGGCTGAGGCGATTCTCGGGCACATCTTCGAGTTCTACCACGAGCATCACCGGCGGACGTTCGAGGCGGGCCGAGGACAGATCGACTTGACCTGGGTGGCGGAAGACCTCGGCGCGCAGACCGGCCCACTCGTGAGCCTCGCCACGTACCGGCGGTTCCTTCTGCCGAATCAGATCAAGATGGCCGAGTTGGCCCGGTCGTTCGGCGTCCACGTGATGTATCACACCGACGGAGCGGCGCGCGTTTTCCTGCCGGACTTGATCGACCGCGTGGGGATCGAGATTCTCAACCCGATCCAGTGGCGGTGCGCGGGCATGGAGCGCGAGGGATTGGTCCGAGACTTCGCCGGCCGCGTGATTTTCCACGGATCGATCGACAACCAGCAGACGCT
>CAZFKF010001114.1:0-2519 GCA_964518805.1 uncultured Planctomycetaceae bacterium
GGCGGCGACCCTGAGGATGCGTTTCGTGCTTCGGTAATTCTGCTCCAACCGAACGACACGGACCTCGGGGAAATCGCGTTCAAACTCCAGGATGTTGTTCAGATTGGCGCCCCGCCAGCCGTAGATGGACTGGTCCGGGTCGCCGGTGGCAGCCAGATTCGGATGATCGATCGAAAGCGCGCGGCTAAGCACGTACTGGGCCAGGTTGGTGTCCTGGTATTCATCGACCAACACGAACCGATAGCGCTGGTCCAACGCCTGACGGATCTCCGGATTCTCTTGCAGGAGCGTGACGACATGCAGGAGGAGGTCGTCGAAGTCCGCGGCGTTCGATTGGGCCAGATGGGCCTGGTAGGCCGGATAGGCCCGCTTGACGACCGCCCCCAGAGGATGCCCCGGCCGCGCTTCGTACTGCTCCGGACGAATCACCCGGTTCTTGGCCCAACTGATTGCTGCGGCCACCGCTTCGGGGGTGTAGTGCGTGGCGTCGATTCGCAGTTTGGAGAGGACGTGCCGCAAGGCCTTGGCACTGTCGTCTGAATCGTAGATGGTGTAATTCTCTGCTAGGCCGACGCAGCCCGCGTATTTCCTCAACAGCCGGGCACAAAATCGATGGAAGGTGCCAACCCAGACCGCGGAGTCTGGCGACAGACGCTCCACCCGGGCCCGCATCTCTTCGGCCGCCTTGTTCGTAAACGTCAGCGCCAGGATCTGACCACTTGGGATTCCCAAACGGAGGAGATTCGCCACGCGGTGGGTCACCACGCGGGTCTTTCCGCTGCCGGGGCCCGCGAGCACCAGGAGTGGCCCCTCAACGTGTTGCACGGCTTCACATTGCGCACTTGTCAGTCCGTCGAAAAGTGGGTCCAAGTTCCGCCGTCCATTGAGCAAGGATTCGATATCGAACTGCCGTCCCGAGAGTGTGAAACGGCCAGAATACCCAAAGGCTGCAAGGTCGCGCCTGCGATCCGAAATCACACAATCTGCACGAACAAGAGAAACGAAGATGCCTGTGCGATTCGCAGTCCGCGGGCAGGGAGGGAGTCTCGGTATTTCCCTGTCATCCCATCTTCCTTCTCTTCTCTTCTCGCGGTAGTCTCGGCAAGGGCGCCGACGTCGCCCCGATAGTATACGGATTGCCCCCGTTAGCGTGCTAGGCAGACGGCCGAGAAGTGATATACTCATCGGGTTGGCGGTGGCCGGGGGTCGCCGCTGGTTGCAACGGGTTCACAGACAACGGATTGAAGGGGAGGGATGCCCATGGGTACCCGTATTCCGCTGAGCACGGTTGACTCGGAGGCCAAGGACCTGCGGCAGAAACTCGAGATGAGCACCGCGGAGATTGGGCTTTCGGTTCGCACAACGAATTGCCTGGAAGAGCGAGGAATCTTCACGGTTGAGGATTTGCTCCATTGCACGCCGCAGGACCTTTTGAGCATCTCGAACTTTGGCGAGAAGACGCTGGAGGAGGTCTACAAGGCCCTGGAGGCCAAAGGCTTTCAGCGCAGGTCGCGATGTGCCGCGCAACCCGAACCGGCGCCGTGCGTCTGAACGCCGCAAAGCCCAACGGATCAAGCGGCGAGCGCGGAGGTTCGGCCGGGCAGCACTGGACCTGCGTGGTCGGCAGGTGAGACTCTGGCGGGGGAATGCCCTTGGCGCGTAACTTCCGAATCGTCCCCAAGAAACGAGGGAATCGATCGACCGGCTCCAAGACTTGGGGCAAGGCGGTTGAAGCTGCGCTGTTTGCCGTCGCGCTGGCGGCGGGATGCATTGCCCTGGTCGTCGTTCTGGCCCACGTCGTGATTCCCGAATGGCGGGTCAACCACCAGTTCATCGAGCATCGCTGTGCGGTGTTGGAGACACGCCTGGCAAAGCAGGAAGGCGGTGCTTCGGAGTGGCGTCCCGAGATCCGCATCCAGTACACGGTAAACGGCGAAAAATACGTGGTCTGGACGTATTCGATCCGCGGCGGTTACACGGCCAACCGTGCGGCTGCCCAGGAGGTTCTCCGCGAGTACGCGCCGGGCCAGGAGATCTCATGCTGGTACGACCCTGCTGATCCAAGCGTGGCCGTGCTCGTGCGGATGTACAGTTGGTGGTCCTGGCTGACGCTGACGATTCCCGTCTCGTTCATCCTGATCGGTGTGGGCGGGCTGGTGTACACCTGGATGACCTGGGGAAAGTCTGCCGAGCGACGCGCCGTTCTGGCCAAGCGTGCCGCCCTGAGGGGGCCTTTCGACACGGACCCGGAGGATGATTCCTCGTTGCCGAGCATCCCTCGCCCGACCAGCATTACGGACAGCCCTGGCCCGACTTTGGCCTACCGCCTGCCAATCGTAGCTGCCTCGGGATGGAAGCTTTTTGGGGGGGTGGCGGCGTGCCTGGGGTGGAATGGGCTCGTGGCAGTCTTTGCCTGGTTGGCCATGGGGTGTATGTTGGATGGCCGCCCCGACTGGTTGCTCACAATCTCGGTGCCGCCCTGCTTGGTCTGTGGCGCGGGCATTAACGGAATCTTCTTC
>CAZFKF010001115.1:0-2519 GCA_964518805.1 uncultured Planctomycetaceae bacterium
AACCGTCTCACTCCTGGCCGCGTGAGGTATAGCTGCGGGCGATGATCCCTTCCAGAGGGCTGCTCGCCGTAGCGTACAGCTTCTTGGGGATGCGTCCCGATTGAAATGCCAGCCGGCCCGATTCGGTCGCCAGACGCATGGCCTGAGCCATACGAAGCGGGTCCTTGGCGTGGGCAATGCCGGTGTTCAAGAGCACGCCGTCAACGCCCAGTTCCATGGCGGCAGTTACATCGCTAGCCGTGCCTACGCCGGCGTCGACGATCACCGGGTAGGCGGGGTCCTTGGCTTTGAGGTACTCCAGGCAAATGCGGATGGAGTTTGGGTTCAACACGCCCTGACCGGAGCCGATGGGACTGCCGGCGGGCATGACGCTCGTCGCCCCCGCCTCTTGCAGGCGCCGCGCGACGATTGGGTCGTCGCTGGTGTACACGAGGACCTGGAACCCATCGGCCACGAGGGCCTTGGTGGCTTCGAGCGTGGCGATCGGGTCGGGCAGGAGCGTCTTGGTGTCGCCCAGCACTTCCAGTTTGACCCAGTCGGCGCCGGGATTGCCCATCTGCGAAAGGATCTCGCGTCCTAGGCGTGCGACGCGGACCGCGTCTTCGGCCGAGAAGCACCCGGCCGTGTTGGGCAGGATCGTGTAGCGCGACGTATCGATGAAGTCCAACAGGTTCTTGCCGGAGGAGTCGATCAGCCGCTCGCGGCGCACGGCCACGGTGATGCACTCAGCGCCGGAGAGTTCGAGCGCCTGACGCATCAATTCGTAGCTGGCGTATTTGCCGGTGCCGACGATCAAGCGGTTCGAGAACGTATGGGAGCCGATGCGCAACGCGTCTTCGGCGGCAGCGGTCACAGCCATGAAATCAACCTCCTCCGACCAATGTGACGATTTCCAGGAAGTCGCCGGCCTGCACGCGGTGTTCGCCGTGGCGGGCGCGGGGAATCACCTGCCGGTTCACCTCCACGGCGACGTACTTGCCTGCCAAGCCGAATTGATGCAGGAGCTCGGCGATCGTGCTCGCTTCGGGCACGTCGCGGTGCTCGCCATTGACGATGATTTTCACGTCCCCCGTTTACTCCTCGGTGCGGATCACCGCCGTGCTGAACTGCTGCGCGGCCCAGAGGGTCATCGGCATCCGCAGCGGCTGGTTCGAGGTGTGCATCTGCACAGACCAGGGGAGCACGTAGGTCATGACGATGCCAGTGTTGGCTTCGGCCACGTGCACCACGCACCGGCTGGGACGCATCCGGGCCGAGCCTTGGCGGATATCCATCAGGCCGGTGGTCATCACGAACCGCGGTGTTTGCGGCGGCTGGATCGCCGGCCGGGCCGCCCCGCCTTTCCCGCCGCTCATCTTCGCAGCGGCCGTGTTCACCATCTGAATCGCCGTGAGCATGTCGGCGCCCACGTTCGCCTGCCACATAGACTGATAGTCCTGCATGCGGAGCTGCGAGGGAACCGCGGCCCGCAGCACGCCCGTCAGCGAATCGAGGAAGAACACCGCTTCGATCGTGTCGTCGATGAAGCCGGTGGCCATGACGATGTTTTCCGACCGATCGGTCGCCGACGCGTGCAGCGGCGTATTCGGCAAGAGGCTCCCAATCAGCAGTCCTGCCAGCAGTCCCATCCCCAACCACACAAGCCGGCTGTGACGAAGCGCACCAAGCATCTGCGAGCTCCTTGTTTATTGTCCATCCTTGGGACCGTTGTCGCGGTCGCCAACGGACCGCGCCCCCCCGAGAGAGTCTTACGGTCACCCGTTCCGCGTCCTCGAGCCACAACAGCCGTCTATGGTACCGGTTTCTGCTGTGGAATTCCAGGCGAATGAATCGCCGTCGCCCGCCAACGCGGCTGTGGCTCGTTCCGCCTCTTGCACGCGCGGTTGAATCGTTCTATAACCGCCTCCAGTCGTCATCACGTCGAGCGAATCGCGAAGTCTCGCGAGACCAGTGGATTGTCCGTAGTGCCTCGAAGGAGATATCGATGAAAACGATCAACGTGGCCATGATCGGGCAAGGATTCATGGGCCGAACGCATTCCAATGCCTGGGGGCAGGTGGCCAAGTTCTTCAAGCCCCCGTTGGTGCCGGTGATGCACGCCGTGTTCGGCCAGCCGGAAGAGAATCCACAGGCTTTCGCCCAGAATTGGGGCTGGAAGAGTGCGTCGACGAATTGGCAGGAACTGGTCCAATCGGCCGACGTCGGCCTGGTCGACGTCGTCACCCCAAACTACATGCACGCCCCGGTGGCCATGGCTGCCATTGCCGCCGGCAAGCACGTCTTCTGCGAGAAGCCGATCGCCGGCACCCTGGCCGATGCCCGCGAAATGGTCGAGGCGGCCAAAAAAGCCAACGTCAAGACCTTCGTCTGGTTCAATTACCGCCGCTGCCCGGCCGTGGCCTTTGCCCAACAGCTTGTTAAGTCGGGCAAGATCGGGCAGATTCGGCATGTGCGGGCGAGCTACCTTCAGGACTGGGCTCCGGAAAGCGTTCCGTTGCTCTGGCGGTTCGATAAGAAGC
>CAZFKF010001116.1:0-2518 GCA_964518805.1 uncultured Planctomycetaceae bacterium
TTCGGCGCCGTACTGCGGTTCGACGTCGAGCCGCTCCAAGGTCTCCAGGGGCGGGCCGTCGCCGCGGCCCACGCCAAATTGCAGTTTCGTTCCGCCGATTTCGATGCCGAGAAACATGGTGACGGGTTAGCTAAGGGTTCAGGCAGGAAACGTCTCGCAGAAGGAATGCAACGGAAAAGGAAGAGATGGGGGAAAGCGGGAGAAGAAGGGGGCGTATACTCCTGGATCAGGCGATTGTGCCGGTCTCGCTGAGGCGGTGCGGTGCGGCTTCGGTGTCTCGCTCCAGGTGGGGAGCGCCGAAGAGCCAGAAGATTCCACCCAGGAGCATGAAGGCCGACACCACCATGAAGCCCACGCGCAGGCTCCAGCGGTCGGCAATGGCCCCGATCAAGAACGGCGACGCAGCGTCGCCGAGGATGTGAATGATGAGGATATTGAGAGCGAATCCCGTGGCACGGATGGCGGGATGGGTCACGTTGGCCAGGATGGCATTGCTCGGGCCGGTGTTGAAGAAGACGAAGAACTCGGCCAGGAAAATGAACACCCAGGCCAGAGGGAACGGGGTGACGAGGAACAACAAGGCGCACGGAACCCCAAGACAGAGCCCCACACCCGAGACGACGAAGTACGAACCGGGCACGCGTCCCCGCAGGGCGTCGCCGGCCACGCCGCCGGCCACCGTGGCCAGCAGGCCGGCCAAGGCCGTGATGCCGCCGAACAAGGGGATCGGTGCGACGCCGAACAAGGGTGGAACCTCGTGTTCCTTGAGATACGCGGGCATCCAGTAGGCCAAGGCGCCCATGGCAAAGGTCATGGCAGTCATCCCCGCCGTGTTGAGGACGTATGACCGCGTGTGCAAGAGGAAAACATAGTCCTTCATCGTGGCCCGGCGCGCGCTGGCGACCCGATCGGCCGCTCCTCGCTGCGGCTCCCGCATCAGCGCCGCCCAGACGCCCAGGAGTAGTCCCGGCGCGACGACCAGGTAGAAGGCCCAGCGCCAGCTTTCGGCCTCGGGATTGAGTTGGGCTACCATTCCGCCGAGCACGAATCCCAGGGCGCTGCCGACCGGGATGGCGACATAGAACAGCGAGAGCACGCGGCCCCGCTGGGCCACGGGATAGAAATCCGAAAGGAGCGTCGGCGCCACCGGTCCGTAAGCCCCCTCGCCAACCCCCACCAGGCAGCGCGTCACGAGCAGCACGCCAAATGCGCCCGCCAGACCGCTGGCGCCGCTGGCAAGACTCCATAACGCCACGCCGATGGCGATCAGCAGCCATCGCGACATGCGTTCTGCGAGAAAGCCGAACACGGGGGCGGTGAGCATGTACGAGACCATGAAGGCGGTGGACAGAAGGCCCATCTTCGCCTTGACGTTCGGGTCGTCCGGATTGCTGGCCAAGAGCAGGGTTTCGCGAATGTCCGGCTCGACGGCCGCCAGCACGTAGCGATCGATGTAGTTGAACAGGTTGATCGTCAGCAGCAGGAACAGGGCCGCTCCCGCACCCGGGACCTTAGCAACGAGCCCCATGCCGGAACCGCCTTTGCTGGACGATGGATGACGTGCGCTGGATGCCATCTTGCGAGGATGCTCGACCACGGCCTGCGAAACCCCGGATCCGTCCGTCATGCCTTTCCGGGCCGGAAACGGATGCTGTAGAACAGGCCGATGGCCAGCAGCAGGATTCCCCACCAGAGGCTCAGGTGCAAGTGCGGCATGGCCACGTTCGGCGGAAACCACAGCCCGTAGATCCCCGCGCCGAGGATGAGGACTCCATAGGCGACGAAGAGTATTCCGACAAAGAACCAGATCGTGATCGTATGTTGTGGTTTGTCGCTCATGGTTGATCGAGTCCTACCAGAAGAGAATGTTCAGCGCGACGCAGACGGCCAGGAGGACGAAGCCCCACAGGGCGGGCCTCTTGATCAGCGGCAGATGCGCTGCCGAGGGGATCACCGTCTCGCCAAAGCACAAGTCCTTGAGTTCCGCGACGGGCTTGGGCCGCGTGACGATGCTGACTCCCACCGTGACCAGCAGCGTGGCCAGGAATGTCCACACGGCCATCCAGACGTTGGTGGGAATGTCCTGCGTGTCCGGCGAGAACGTGATGTATTTCACGTGCGCTCGGTTGAAGTGATCGACGTCGAACGTGCCCGAGAGCATTGAGTCGCCAGGCGTCCAATGCACGAACACGAACATGCCGAAACAGACCAGAATGCCGATCAGCAATCCCAGGAAGGCGGCCGTCGCGGTGGTTCGCTTCCAAAGCATCCCCAGAATCACCGGCACGAAGAGGGGGACGATGAACATCACGAACAACAACTGGGAAAACGACATGATCGTCTGGAAACGGAGGCACGCATAGGCCGCCCCGATGCTGATCACGATGCCCAGGATGGAACACACGCGGCCCATGGTCACGTAGTGTTTGTCGCTCGCGTTGCGGTTGATGAACGGCTTGTAGACGTCGTACGTCCAGACCGTGGCGAACGCGCTCACGTTGCCCGCCATGCCCGACAT
>CAZFKF010001117.1:0-2512 GCA_964518805.1 uncultured Planctomycetaceae bacterium
CATCGTGACCCGCGACTTCGACGCGGCGCGCCAGTTCACGGCCCGGGTCGACAGTTCGGCGGTCATGGTCAATGCCAGCACGCGTTTCAACGACGGCGGCGAATTCGGACTGGGCGCGGAGATCGGGATCAGCACCGACAAGTTTCACGCCCGGGGACCGTGTGGCATCAACGAATTGACCAGCTACAAGTACGTGGTTTACGGGGCCGGACAGGTGCGGGAATAGGCACCGAAGGACATTCTGCTTTCTCTGTGTCGTCCGTGCCCTCCCTGGTGCAGGGCATTCGCCTTGAGGGGCACGGAGGGCGTGGCGGAAGACGGTTCAAGGGATGGAACCATGAGCACCGGAGACGTGCTGAGTCAGGCGGAAGTGGAAAGCCTGCTGAGCGCTATGGCGAGCGGACAGGAAGTGGACACCGTGGTCCCGGCGACGCCGGCGGTTGCGGCCGCGCCTCCCAAGCCGCGCGACAAGATCACTCCTTACGACTTCAAACGTCCGGAGCGCGTCGGCAAGGAGCAGATGCGGGCGCTGCAGACCCTGCACGAGGGTTTCGGACGCAATTTCGCCGCCGGACTATCGGCCATGCTCCGCAGCATGGTCGAGGTGAAGCTCACCAGCGTCGATCAGCTCACCTACAGCGAGTTCGTCTTCAGCCTGGAAAACCCCACCTGCTTCAACCTCCTGAAGGCCGAACCGCTCGAAGGGAACCTGATCCTCGACATCAATCCGTCGATTCTCTACCCGATCATCGACCGCCTGCTGGGCGGCGGGCGCGAAGCGACGCACATGGCTCGCCGGCCGCTGACGGAGATCGAGCTCAGAATCGTGTCCCGCATCACCGGCCTGTTCCTCGAAGAACTGCACCGCGCGTGGGAGAACGTGCTCGAACTGCACCTGGAAGTCGTCCGCGTTGAGAACAATCCGCAACTGGTTCAGATCGTGCCGCCCAACGAAGTCGTCGTGGTGATCAGCTTCGAGGTCGCTTTGGGCGAGATTCGGGGCATGGTCAACCTCTGCATTCCTTACAACTCGATCGAACGAATCGGCGGCAAGCTGTCGGCCAACAGTTGGGTCTCCTGGGCCCGGAAAGCGTCCACGGCCGATAGCGTTCAGCAGATCAGCCGGAACCTTCGCGGATCGCGGGTGTCGCTCAGCGTGCGCCTGGCGAGTTCGCAGATCTCGGCCGGGGAACTGATCGGCCTGCGCGTGGGCGACATCATCACGACCGACAAGGACCTGCGGCGTCCGTTGCTGGTCTCGGTGGAAGGCGTGCCGAAGTTCCGCGCCCGTCCCGGAATTCTCAAAGGCCACAAGGCGGTCCGCATCGACGAGGTCATCGCCGATCCCGCCGATGCCATCGGCGACTAGACCCAACGACGGCGGGAAAAGCGAGCCTCGCTCGTACGATCTCTCGTTGCCACGTTGAGTCCCGCGGCGAAAGAGCCCTTGGAAAAAGACGGCGGCGTCTTTACCCGCCGGTTCCGGGGTGGTAACGTGTCCCTGGTTGGACGACAGACCAGACGCATCGGAAGGAGACGACTCGATGAACGGCGATCGAACGCGGGTAGGCACGGGAGTATCGCGACGCAGGTTCGTCCGTGGCGTGGGCGTTGCGGCGGCCGGGGCCTTGGCCGTTCCTGTGTGGCCTCACATACGGGGAGCCGCAGCCGCCGACACGCGGTGGAAAATGCGGCTATCGGGCTCCTCGATCAACTTCACGGCCTTGCCCATCGAACAGGCTTGCCAGCGCCTCGCGGCTCTGGGATTCGAGGCCATCGACGTCTGGTCGGCCCATGCCGGCTGCCCGCACCTCGACGACGCGCTCCAGCGGCTCAAGGCCGAAGGGCTCAAGGAACTACTGGCCAAGAACCGCCTGAAGCTCAATTCGTTCTCGGTGTACGCGGGCGGATACCCCCGCTATGCGGAGCTGTTGGGACAGTGCGGTGGGGGAGTCGCCATCCGCGGTTCGGCTGGCCCGTGCGATCCGAAGGATCTCGTCGCCAAGATGAAGTCCTTCCTCGAACAGTTGAAGCCCGAACTGGACCTGGCGGAGAAGTACAACTCATACCTGGCGATCGAGAATCACGGCAGTTCGCTTCTGGACTCCCCGGATTCGTTCAAGGCGTTCGTTGAACTGAACAAGAATCCCCGCCTCGGCGTCGCGTTGGCCCCGTACCATCTCCAGGCGATTCACGCCTCGGTGGAAGACGTGATCGCCATCGCCGGTCCGCAGCTCTTCTACTTCTATGCCTGGCAGCTCGCGCCCGGCGTCGAGCAGCTTCCGGGGCTGGGAAAGACCGACTTCGCGCCGTGGCTGGCCGCCCTGGCGAAGATCGACTACCGCTGGTACGTCAATCCGTTCCTCCACGGCGAGCCGCCGCCGGACGAGACGTCGAAGGTCCTGGCCAAGTCGCTGGCGTACTTGAAGGATTGCTACGGAAAGCTGTAGGCGGAGAGGCCGATGGGCACCACGGGCAAGACGTTCGTCACCGGGGCGAACGGATTCATTGG
>CAZFKF010001118.1:0-2506 GCA_964518805.1 uncultured Planctomycetaceae bacterium
GTCTTCGACCGCCATGATATCGGTCGAATGCCGCGTGACCACGCGAAGCGGACGCAGGAGTGTGGGCAGGGAAGGGGCCGGTTGCCCGGCCATGAGCCGATCGAGCAGCGCCGCGGCCTCGAAGCCGATCTGCTGCGAAGGCACGCCGATGCTGGACAACAGCGGCGCCGTCAGCCGGCACTCCAGTTCGTCGTTGCCCACGCCCAACAGGGCCACGTCGTCGGGGATGCGCAGTTCAAGCTGCCGGCAGAGATCGGCCAGGTAGCGGGCGGGCGTATCCTCGCAGGCGAACACCGCCGCGGGCTTGCGAAGTTGCCGCAACCAGCGCAGTGTCTTCTGGGCCGACTTGCGCCACAGGGCCGAAGCCGCAGCGTCGGGTAGGAAGTCGCTGTAGCACGAGGAGACGGAATACCCCTCGTTGGCAAGCCGCTGGCGGAACGCCCGCTCTTCGACCTGTGCATAGCGCGCCGAAGAGCTGCCGAAGAACGCGAACGAAACGAATTTGCGCTGCAGGTAGTACTCAGCCGCCATACGCCCGACGGCTGCGTGGTCTACGTCGACGGTCGGCACGTCGACGTCCGGCAGCGCGAAAGCCGTGTCCACGAGCGGAGCCGGTATTCGCTTCAGCGCGGCGGCCACCTGCGGCACCACCAGGCCGGCGATGATTCCATGCGGCTTCCACTCCCGGACCAGGCCCACCATTTGCAGTCGGGGCGGCGAGTCGCGCACGATCCAGTGCGGGCGATGGTCGGCGTAGGCACGAATTCCCTGGAGCACGCCGCGAACGAAGCTCAAGCTCCGGTCCAGAAGCAGTGCGATGCGGCGCGAGGATTCCATCGACGGGTGTCGCAAAACGGTAAAAGAATGACGCAAATCCGTGCTTTACACCCGCCGATTATCCGCTATTCTGGCACGCAAGGGAAGATCGTGTTCACCAAGCATTGATCCCATGTCATAGGGGAAAGCAAGTATGAGCCAACCGATTTCGCGCCGTGCGTTCGTCGCCGGTACCGCGGCAGCCGCCGCGGCCGCCACCGTTGGGGTGCCCCGTGTCTCCTCGGCCGCCGACAAGCCCGCCCTGCTCGGCGGCACGCCCGCACACCAAGGAGGCTGGCCCGGCTGGCCCCAGTGGAATCAGTCCTGGGAACCGCAAATCCTCGATGTCTTGCGCAGCGGGCATTGGTGCTCGGCCGGCGGCAGCGGGAAGGTGGGAGATTTTGAGAAGGCGTACGCGAAGCTCTTGGGCGCGAAGCGATGCGTGGCCACGGCCAGCGGCACCACGGCGCTGGTGACCGCGTTGCACGTCGCGGGCATCGACGCCGGCGACGAGGTGATCACTTCGCCGTTCACGTTCAATGCCACCTACAACGCGATCCTGATGCACAAGGCCCTGCCGGTCTTCGCCGATACCGATCCGGCCACGCTGACCATGGACCCTGCCTCGATCGAGAGCCGCATCACCGATCGGACCCGGGCCATCGTGCCCGTCCACATCTACGGCATGCCTTGCGATATGGACCCGATCAACGCGATCGCCAAGAAACACAAACTGGCCGTGGTGGAGGACTCGTGCCAGGCGTGGCTTGGGGAATACAAGGGTCGCAAGTGCGGCACGCTCGGCGACCTGGGCTGCTTCAGCTTCCAGGAGTCGAAGCACATTCCGGCCGGCGAAGGCGGGGCCATCACCGGCTTGAATGCGGAGTTGCTCGACCGCTGCCGTTCCTTCCACAACTGCGGCCGGGCCTACGGCACCTTCAAAGGCAGCGGCTGCTTCACCCGCGGCAGCAACTTCCGCATGAAGACCTATCAAGCTTCCATCCTCTTGCAGCAGATCGACAAGCTGGTCAAGGAGACCGAGATTCGCCGCGCCAACGCCGATCATCTGACCGCCGGCCTGAAGCAAATTCCCGGCATCCAGCCCGCCCGGCTGCCGGAAAACAGCCGCGCGGTCTGGCATCTCTACCCCTTCCGCTACGATGCGGCCCAGTTCAACGGCCTGCCGTACGGGAAGTTCATCGAGGCCCTCGGCGCCGAAGGAATCCCATGCGGCGGCGGCTATTCGGAACAGTACTTCGACGGCATGTTCGACGAGGCGATTGCGTCGCGTGGCTTCCAGCGGCTGTTCAGCGCCGAACGTCTGAAGGCGTACCGCGACAGCTTCAATGAACTCAAGGGCAACAAGCAGGCCTGCGAGACCACGGTCACCATGTATCAGTCCCTGCTCCTGGCCGACCGGAAAGACATGGACCACATCCTGGAAGCGGTCCGGAAGATCCACGCCCATAGCGCCGCGTTGGCGAAGAAAGCCTGAGCCGGGCGGAGGCGGTGCCGCCGCGAAGCGCTCGCGGGATCTGAACTCGTTTCCCGTGCTTTGCGCGGGAGCTTCATGCGAACTGCGTTAGGATCGCGCGACCTTGACTGCGCCGATCCGCCGTCGGACAATCGAAATAGACCGGCGATGACCACGTAAGGAGGACTCCATGACGATATCCACCAAGATTTCTCG
>CAZFKF010001119.1:0-2502 GCA_964518805.1 uncultured Planctomycetaceae bacterium
CCGCTCGACCGACCCGCGACTCTTGAAGCTTGCCCCCGAAGACAACGTGGCCGTGGCCAAGACCACGATTCCCGCCGGCGAGCCGATTCAAATCGCGGGCCAGCCGGTGGTCTGCGCTCAATTGCTCCCCACGGGCCACAAGATCGCCATCGTCCCGATTGCGGCCGGCGATAAGATCGTGAAGTACGGGGCCCCGATCGGCTCCGCGACCCGCGATATACGGCCCGGCGAATATGTCCACACGCACAACGTCCGAAGCGACTATTTGCCGACGTACACCTACGACCATCTCGCGCCGGTGTGAACAGCCCTTTTCCCGCCTCCGCGTCCCTCTGCGTCCTCCTGGTAAGACTCCGATTTCACCATGAAGAACGCGGATTGTGTGGCATGCCGTCACGCGGCTACGCCGCGGGTCGGCATGGGAAGGGGCGATTCCGGAAACCTGATCCGACACTTGGGGAGGAAATCCATGAAGCCGCGGTCTGCAATCCTCGCTGTTGCGTCCTGTTGCGTGTTCCTGGCAAGCGCCGCGGGCGCGGATCCGCGGAGGGAATTTGCCGATCCGCCCTTGGCATCTAAGAGCCGGCCGCTCTGGTTTTGGAACGGGCCGCTGACGCGCGAGGCGATCGAGGAGCAGATGCAGAAGTCGCGCGACCAGAGCGGCTACTACGGCTTCGGCATCCTCCCCACCCCGGCCATGACTCCCGCCTACGCCACCAAGGAGTTCCTCGACCGCTACGAGGACGCGGTGAACAAGGCGGCGTCGCTGGGCCTGAAGATGTGCCTCTACGACGAATTCTGGTTTCCCAGCGGATCGGCCGGCGGATTGCTCGCCGCCAAACATCCCGAGGCCACGGCCAAACGGCTCGATCTGGTCGAAGAGACGGTCGCGGGTCCGGCCGCCTGCCAGAAAAAGCTCCCACCGGGAACGCTCATGGGCGTCGTGGCCATGAACGCGGCCACGCACGAGCGGGTCGATCTCGGGCGATTCGTCGAGGCCGGGTCGCTTTCCTGGAGCGTGCCCGCCGGCACGTGGAAGGTGATGATCTTCGTGTGCGTGCGCGACGGCTGGGACCACGTCGACTACCTCAGCCCCGAGGCCGTCCAGCGGTTCATCGAATTGACCTACGAGCGATTCTACCAGCGGCTCGCCCGGCACTTCGGCGCCACGATCGACAGCGCGTTCTACGACGAGCCGACGTTTTGGCAAGTCCAGGGGGGCCGCATGTGGACCGAATCGTTCAACCGGCGGTTTGAGGCGAAGCACGGGTTCAGCCCCGTGCCCTACTACCCGGCACTGTGGCACGACATCGGCCCCCAAACCGAGGCGGCTCGAAATGCCCTCTTCGGCTTCCGCGCCGAGTTGTTCAGCACGGGCTTCGCCAAGACGATCAACGACTGGTGCCGGGCCCACAAGATCCAACTCACCGGCCACGTCGACCAAGAGGAGATCGTTAATCCCACCGGGCTCTGCGGCGACCTGATGAAATCCTTCATGCATCAGGACATCCCGGGCGTCGATCAGATCTTCGCCTACGGCCGGGCGTCGAAGGCGTATAAGATCGTCAGCTCCGCGGCCAACAACTACGACCGCCCGTTGGTGATGACCGAAACCTACGGAGCCATGGAGAAACTCGACGCCAAAGGGCTCTACCGCGAGGCCATGGACCAGTACGCCAAAGGCATTAACCTCATGGTTCCGCACGCGGTCTGGTACGATCCGGCCAAGATCGTGTTCCCGCCGGAGCTGTCGTATCGGCATCCGGCATGGGGGCCTCTGCTGCCGGAGTACAACAAGTACGTGGGCCGGCTGAACCTGCTCTTGCAGTCAGGCCGCCACGTGGCGGACATCGCCGTACTGTATCCCATCGCCACGCTTCAGGCCGGCTATCGCTTCGGGCCGGGAAACCCGTACCTCGGCGCTCCGATCCCCGAAGAGGCCGACTACATGGACCTGGGCGAGATGCTCTCGACCGGCGTGCGCCGCGATTTCACCTTTGTGCACCCCGAAGTGCTCGACGAAAAATGCGCCGTCCGGCAAGACACCCTCGTGCTGGAAAACGTCGAGAATCGGGAAACGTTCCGCGTGCTCATCGTGCCGGGCTCGAAGACCATCGCGCCCAGCAATCTGGCGAAGATCCGCCAGTTCTACGAGGCCGGCGGGGCGGTGATCGCCACCACCCGGCTCCCCTCGAAGTCGGCCGAATTCGGCGGCGACGCCAAGGTCCAGGAGTCGATTCGGGCCATTTTTGGCGTCGATCCGTTCAAGGCCGCGGTCGCGGCCAGGAATTCCAATGCCCGGGGCGGCCGCGCGGTGTTCCTGCCGCAGCTTTCCGAGGAATCGCTCCGCAAGGCCCTGGACGAAGTCCGAGCGGTCTACGATGTCCAGTTCGGCGACGTCCCGAGACTCAGCGGCGGTAATCTCTCGTACCTCCACAAGGTCCGCAACGGACGGAACGTCTTCTTCGTCGCCAATTCAAGCGATACTCCCGTGCACACCCA
>CAZFKF010001120.1:0-2501 GCA_964518805.1 uncultured Planctomycetaceae bacterium
GGACGACTACCAGTGCCGTCAGGCTGCTGCCCGTGCCATGGCAAAGGCGTCCCCGGAAGTTCTCGCCACGTGGCTGCGGTCATTCCGAGTTGGTCGCTCGTATTGGGAACATCAATTCGGCGGTTACGAACTGAAACCGCAATGGGGAGAGAATGCCGAGGATGTCGCCGCTCGCAAAGCGAATTGGAACAAGGCCCTCGAACTGGTCGGCGATAGCGTCGTGCTCGCCACGAAGGATGGGCCGGTCCAGACCCTTGCCCGCAAGGGGTACGACGCTCTGGAAGTCCCCGAGACCGTTGTAAGGGCAGCGGAGGAATACGACTGTGCCACGCCATCGAAAATTCTCTCTGCCGACGAACTCAGCGGTATGGAGTCATTCGACCCCACGCCCGATGCCCTAGCCGCTCTCGATTGGGTCTGGGAGCGAGTGGATCGGGCGGGAATGAGCGATGGCAAGGCCAAGCCGCCGCTCCGTTGTTTCCGCAAGGTGATGAATGGCGGAACCGTAGTGCAGGGCTTCCTTCGGGACGGCGTGGTCCACGTCAACGAGGATCTGGCGACCGGGAACAGTGTCGAGCTTCGGCAGACCGTCCTTGAAGAAGTCGCCCACTATCTAACCGGCTCGAAGGATGAGACCCGTGATCTTCAGGACTGGGCGTTCAAGCTGGCGGTGCGGGTGGCGATGGTCGAGCCCAAGCCGGTTGCGTAAGCGGTCGGACGAGACGGACACCGGACCAGACAGCAGAGGAACGGTTCAGGTGAGAAGCTGTCCCAGGTGACCGACCATGATCAAGACGATCTACTGGCGATTGACCATTCATTTCTGGCCTCGTGCGGTAGAGGTGGGCGTCCGCCCCGTGGCCTCCATTGGTTTCGAGGCAGGCGAGCAGTTCTACCGCCCTCGCAACCTCGACTTCGAGCAACCTCCCAGCCGAGCGGAATTCGTTGAGGTCGTGAACCGAGTGCCGTGGATGCAGGCGGCTTGGCATGATCTGCTGCCACTCCTCCCACGAAACCAATGGCCGATGATCGACAATTGCCACAAGGCGGCATCGGTGGACGTTCAGGACACCGATGGCCGCTGCGTCGGCAGAATTGAGGTCTGCCGAGAAGAACGCTGGCTCAACGAGGGCTATGTCGCCCCGTTCATCAGCACCGAAGATTGTCGTGCTGCGACCCGTCATCTGCGCCGCCCGCAGGATGCCGCCGAGTACATCAACGCCAATCGGTACGCCCTCATGGAACGTGTCGCTGCCATACCGCATTGGACCGAGCAGACGATTCTGGCCGAAATGCGGGCCATGCTGGTCGAGGGCGGCTTCCTGAAGGGCCGCAAAGCCGGTTGAGAGGACACCGGCAGGAGGGACGTTGCGTCGAGTCCCTCTTGCTGGAGACCGATCATGGCCGCTCAGTTCTATGCGATTACCCGTGATGAAGTCCACGAGTTCCTGACCGGCCTGGGCTTCGTTCCCCTGGCCCTTCGAGGCGTGGTCGAGTTGGTCTACGGCAAGATCGTAAGAGTCGGTGAGCATCGTCTGTCGCTCCGAGTGTACACGGCCGTGAATCCCGATGGCGAAAGCCGTGAAAAGGGCACGGATGCGATTCGGGTTCAGTTGTTCCACAAGCTCCAGGCCGGACACCAAGAGCAGATCGTGCCGGTGGGAAGGCCGCAGAAATGCCTGCGAGTTTTGTCATGGAAGCAGAACCTCGGTAAGGCCATTGATCGGCACGCTGACGCAAGCAACTTCCGGCTGTGCCCGGCCTGCCACCATCCGATGGTCCTGCGGGAGAACAGGGCCACCGGAGAAGAGTTCTGGGGATGCTCGATGTTCAAGATCACCGGCTGCAAAGGCAAGGTGTCAAGTGTTCCTCATTCTGTTCCCAGTAGGACACCGCTGATCCCGGATGCGTCCCAGGAACTCGCTCCCTGGGAGAGTGACGAGCTTCGAGACAGCGGCAAATAGTGGACACCGAACCCACTTCGTGAAAGGGGAGAGATGAACGTGATCCAAGAGAGAGCTACTTCGGCCGACAGCCGGAAAGTCCGTAGCCAACAGGACGTGCTCCAACGTCTGCCATGCCTCGTAGCGCACCTGATCGCCGAAAGCCTCGGGTACTTCACGCCGCAAGCCGCCGCCAACGCCATCGCCCACTACACGAAGGGCGAAGCCTTCTTCTGCGAGTGGTATTACGACTGGGCCAGCAAACGATTCGCCAACGGCAACACGAAGTGCGCCGACCTGCGGGACACCGTGCTGGAAGTGGGCGAAGCGGCCCTCGAAAACGCCATCGAGCGGCGGCACCGCCACCGGGGACCAATGGCCGAGTTCCAGCGGGCTCTGGCCCTCGTGCATCAGGTTCGCAAGGGCGACCAGGGGCCATTGTTCGCCTCGTGGTTCTGACCGCTGGGACACCGACTACTGGCATGGGTGGGAACACGTCCCGCCCATGCTCATCTTGGAGATACCGCAATGGCCGACCAGACGGACCAAGGGACCCAC
>CAZFKF010001121.1:0-2498 GCA_964518805.1 uncultured Planctomycetaceae bacterium
CTCGGCGCCGCCACGCGCGGGCCAAACAGGTGCTTAGGCAAGTTGGCCTGGCCGACCGCATGGGGCACCACCCGGGTCAGCTATCGGGCGGGCAGCAACAGCGCGTGGCCATCGCCCGGGCCATCATCAACGAACCGGCGATCCTCATGGCCGACGAGCCGACTGGAAATCTCGATTCGCGGACCAGCAAGGATGTGATGGCCCTCTTCGGGGAACTCAACGAGAAGGATGGCATCACGATCATCCTCGTGACCCACGACCCCAGCGTTGCCCGCAACGCCAAGCGAATCCTCGTGCTCCGCGATGGCAAGATCGTCGAGGACACGTCCGACATCGCCCGGGCCATCCGATGCCTCCACTTCACCGACGGCAACGAAGACGAAAACAGGGCACCGGCCTAATCTCTCATGCACGATTGGGAAGTGGTTGTTGTTGGCGCAGGCGCGTCGGGCCTGGTTGCGGCGTTCCGCTCGGCGGAACGGGGCCGGCGCACGTTGCTTTTGGAGAAGAACCGCAAGGCAGGGGCGAAGATCCTCATGTCGGGCGGCACGCGGTGCAATCTGACGCACGCCACCGACAAGCAGGGCATTGTCCGCGAGTTCGGCCCGCCGGGCCGGTTTCTGCACTCGGCCCTCAGTGTTCTCGGTCCTCAGGCGGTCGTCGAATTGTTCGAGGCCGAAGGGGTTGCCACCAAGATCGAGCCCGAAACAGGCAAGATCTTCCCGGCAAGCGACAAGGCCCTCGACGTGCTGGGCGCCTTGCTGCGGCGTCTCGATCGGAGCGGCTGCGTGCTGGCCCGCGAAGAACCGCTGGAGAAACTCGAACGCCTGGACCGCGGATTTCGGCTCACCACGCCGCTGCGGACGCTCACGGCTGTCAAAGTCGTCTTGGCGCCCGGTGGGACTTCCTATCCGGGTTGCGGCACGCAAGGAGATGGCTATGCCTGGATCGCGGCCCTGGGGCACACGCTCGTCGCACCGCGTCCCGCCTTGGTGCCGTTGCGGACCGATGCCGCCTGGGTCCACGCGCTGAGCGGGATCACCATCCCAGACACCCTGATCCGCGTTCTGACGGCCGAGTCTGCCGCGGCGTTCCCCGGAACCCGCGCGGGAGACGCCCTGGCCCAGCGGCGGGGCTCGCTCCTGTTCACCCACTTTGGTCTCTCGGGCCCGGTGGTGCTCGACGTAAGCCGCACCGTGAGCGGTCACGCAGGCCCGGAACGCCTCGCGCTGGTCTGCGACTTCCTGCCGGACATGCATGCCGGACAACTGGAAGCGATCGTCGCGCAGGAGTGTGCCGCCGCAGGCAGGCGGCACCTGTCGACCGTGCTGGGCCGCTGGATTCCGCAGCGTCTGGCCGAAAGCATCCTCCAGCAACTCGGACTGGCCGAGTCGCATCGGGCCGCCGAACTCGCCAAGGCGGTCCGGCGCGACATCGTTCAGGCCGTCAAGCAGCTTGCGATTCCCATCGCAGGTACGCTGGGATTCAAAAAGGCCGAAGTCACGGCCGGGGGCGTCCGCCTCGACGAAATCGATTCACGTTCGATGCAGAGCAAGCTCGTGCCGGGCCTGCACGTCGTCGGCGAACTGCTAGACCTCGACGGCCCCATCGGCGGCTACAACTTCCAGGCCGCCTTCAGCACCGGCTGGCTTGCAGGCGAGAGCGTCTGATCGGCACCGCGGGCAAGAGACGTCGCCCCCATCGCTTTCGCGAACCATCTTTCGCACGCGCTCGTAGATCGGCTCATCCGCCGAAGGGAGATTGGAGCGTGTTCGCACGCATCTCGCGGCAACGTGAGAGCCGCTCACCGTGGCGTAGAGCCACGCTACGGAAATGCCTTTCGCACAACGCCGCAGACAACTCCACCCAAACGCGGGACGACCCACAACCGCTTGTGTCCCCATGCCGTTTCCGCCCCAAGGCGCACGATCGCACGTGGCGAAGCCGCGAGGGTACATTTGTTCAGTTTTTGCGCGATCCTGTGGCACGCCCGCAGCGTAGGAATGGCAGGACGTTGTGGGCGACATCGGTGAGAAGTCGCAACAGCGCACTATGCGCAGCGTTCTGTTTCGGCAATCGATTTGTTTCCTTTTCGCATCGTGGTGTCTCGTATTCGTGATATTCCGGTTCGCGTTCTTGCTTCCTGAAAAACAGGTTTGACGCTCGGAGATTCCTGACCCAAGTTTGTGTAGCTCGTCACAGCTTTTCAGCAGTCTCATCTACTCAAACGACAGGCCCTTCACCGGGAATTACTCTGCGGTTTCGTTGGCAGCACGGAGTCGCCTCGCGCCACGGCGCGTGCGCCGTGCACGGCCAACCGTATGCCCGACCGGCGTTCTTCGCCGGCGGGACATGCCCCGCGGCGTGCCGAATGCAAAGGGTCCGAATCACTATGTCACGACACCGCGAGACCTCGGACCAGGACGGCGAACCCTCGTCTTTCCAACGGAAGGGCAGAGGTGATTCCCATCGCGCCGAGCGGCCGCCGCCGCGCAAAC
>CAZFKF010001122.1:0-2497 GCA_964518805.1 uncultured Planctomycetaceae bacterium
ACACGATAACCCGCCTTCCGCGCCTCGTCGACGATGAAACTGCACTGCTGGGGCGACTGGTAGAAACCCTCGGCACTGTCGATGACGATGTAGTCGAACAATTCGATGGGGGATCGCCCGGGCCCGATTTCGGCCTGAAAGAGGTTCCAGCGCTCGCCGGCTTGGGCGATCGTGTCCAAACGGCGCACGCCGAGCAGGTGGGAAGCAATCCGGCCGGTGGCCAGCACGCTGGACTCGCGTCCGCCGACCCGCTGGACGATCGCGTTGAGCAGCGCGTTGCCCGGAGTGCCCGCGACGCGATCGGCCAGAACGTCTCGCGTACGGTCGCTTGGATAGGTGTGCTGGACGAGGTCGGTCAGGGTTTGGGAACTCCATGGCATGGCGCCAAACCACGTCGAGGCCGCGGCACAAGCGACCAAGGCGGCGCCCCCCAAGGCGCCGAACCTCCCGGGTTGGCCCGGAGCCGACGCACCGAGCATCGCACCCAGAAAGAACAGCGGAATGATCGCCGTGGTGTATTGAAAGGCGATGCTGGTGGCCGGAACATGTCCCCAGACGATCAGCACCGCTAAGGGGACGAGCGTTGCCGCGAACACCGGCCACGCGCGCCGCCGCTGCCGCAAGCAAGACGGGATGATTCCGAGGGGAACCAAGAGCGTCAACAGGAGATAGGCATTCCGCGGGCGCAACACGGTCCCCCAGAAGACCCGCGGTCGCAGCACCGGAGACAGCAGGATTTCCCCCGCCGAATCGCCAAGCCGGCTGAAGCGGCCCACTTGGAACTGAGAAAACGGTGCCAACTCGAAGACCGCGGCGAACGTCGCCAGCAGGATGACGCACGCCGCCAGCCATCCCCACCAAGGTAGCCGGCCAACAAATGGGTCGGGCGCGGCGGCGCCTCGCTCGCGGCGTCTCCAGCTCTCAACGGCCATCATCAAGCACAGGAACGCCAGAACAGCCACCACGTCCTCCTGGAAACTGCACGCCAGAAAACAGGCCGCGACCGTTGCCATGCGTCGACCGCTCAGAAGGCCCGCCATCGAAGCGAAGATCAGCGGCAGGGCCAAGCTGACGGGATGCCAGCCGTATGTGGCGTTCAGATTGAGTTGGCCTACGGCGGGATACATCAGGTAGGCCGCGGCCCAGGCGGCGCTCGCAGCCGGTGCCCCACCCAACCGGCGTGCGATGACATACACCAGCGGCGACGGAAGAGCCAGACAAGCGGCCTGGAGGACGAAGAAGAGTCTTGCGTCGGGCCACAATCCCCAGAGCGGAGCCAAGAGGACCAGGCCGGGATTGAAGTGGTCCCAGAACGCCGGCAGTCCCGGCGTCTCCATGAGGAACCCGCGGCCCTCCCAGGTATTGGCCACACGCCAGGCGAAATGGCCGAAGTCGTTATAGCCCAGCAAGAAATCATCGTAGGCGCGATTCGCCTGCCAATACCACCAGCCGGCACAAGCCGCCGTGAGGGACCAGACCATCAGGACGGACGCGGCGGCCCCGGCCGTGCCGATGACGGCGCGATCCGTGGCTCTCCGAATCCAGCCACCCTGTGTTCCCCCGCTTCCTTGGCGATGACTATCCGTCCACGTCACCACAGACACCGAGGACGCGGTAACGGCCGCGATCCAGATCGGCTCTAGGAACGTCAACGGGATCGGCAAGCCGGCCAGACGCAGTGCATCCGCCAGCGGAACGGCCCAGGCGGCTAGCAGCCACTGCATGCAGCGCGGCAGCGCGCGGCCGCTGTTTCGAGCCGAGCGATATCCGGCGATCCCCAAGGCCGCCGCCGCCGCGCCAATGACCAAAAGGGCAACGTTGCCCTGCACCAGGAAGCCCCACAGGCGCGGCGCCGTCGAGAATACCGTATAGAACGCCGTGCGATGTTCTCGCGCCGACAACAGCGCGACCGCCCACGCCCACCCCGTGGCAGCAAGGACCGCCGCGATCAACGTCGGCGGGTGGAGCGGCTGCCTCTGAATCGGCGGTTCCATCGAAAATCACCTCCAGGGACTCCAGGGAAAAAGAACGAGACTTGCTGCCAGGGAAGACTCATTCAGAAGCAGTGGCACACGCGGTCGGCAATTCCGGCGCGCCGCGCCGCCGCGCGCACCCGGCCGCCTAGGTCCTCGCGATAGGCCCGCCTGGCTTGGGCGTCGAAGAGCAGCCGGCGGTAGGGCTCGCGCAACGCTGGGAAATGATCGCGCAAGACCACTGCCACCGCGGGCCAGACCCGCGGGCGGGCGTTCATGCCGTCGAGCCACACGCCATCGACCCCAAGTGCCGCAGCCTGATCGAACATGGCCTCGATCGACGCTTGTTGGTCGGAAAGCTGCGGCAGCAGCGGCCCGAACATGATGGACGTCGCCAGCCCCGCTTGCCGGGCCTCGCAAAGGACGCCGAACCGCTGGCCGACAGTGGCCGCGGCCGGCTCCCAAAGAGTCTGCAAGCGGTTGTCGAGAGTGGTCACGCTGACGCCAATCCGCGCTTTCCTGCC
>CAZFKF010001123.1:0-2496 GCA_964518805.1 uncultured Planctomycetaceae bacterium
GATCGTGGCAACGGTGTGCATGCGAGGGTTTCTCCCTGGGCAAAAATGGCCAATCGCGATAGCATATACTTGACTGGCGGCATCGAACAGTGGCGCACGAGGAGACACGCATGAGCGACCCGATCATTAGCGTTTCCGGACTACGCGGCATCGTCGGCGGCGGTTTGACGCCCGAGGTCGCCATGCGCTACGTGGCGGCGTTCGCGGCCGAATGCCCGGCGGGTCCGTTCGTGGTGACGCGAGACGGTCGATTCTCGGGCGACATGCTGGCCAAGGCGGTTCACGCGGGGCTCCAGGCGGTGGGCCGCGATACGGTCGACGCCGGCATCGCCCCCACGCCCACCCTCGGCGTTCTCGTGCGGCATTGCCGCGCGGCCGGAGGCGTGCAGATCTCGGCCAGCCACAATCCCTCGCAGTACAACGGGCTGAAGCTGTTCTCCGCGCAGGGCCGCGTCATTCCCGACGGCCCCGGACAGAAGGTGCTGGCCCGATACCGCTCGGGCACGGTCGCCTGGGTCCCGCACGATCAACTCGGCAGGTGCGATCCTCTGCCCGACCCCCTTACGCCGCACCTCGAAGCCGTGCTGGCCACGGTCGACGTTGCGCGCATCCGCTCCAAGGCGTTCAAGGTGCTCCTCGACTCGAACCACGGCGCAGGGAGCACGCTGGGGCGGAGACTACTGGAGGCCCTGGGGTGCCGGGTGTCGATCTTGGGCGAAGAGCCCGACGGACGGTTCGCCCACACGCCGGAACCGACGGCCGAAAACCTCGCCGGCGTGCTCGCCGAGATCGTTCGTGCCGGCGCAGACATCGGATTCTGCCAGGACCCGGATGCCGACCGACTGGCGGTGATCGACCAGTCGGGCCGCTACCTGGGCGAAGAATACACTTTGGCGATGTGCGTCGACCATGTGCTCCGCCGTCGCCGCGGCGCGGTGGTGGCCAACTGCGCCACCAGCCGCATGGCGCAAGACCTGGCCGAGCGGTACGGCGTGCCGTACTTCCGCTCCGCCGTCGGCGAGGCGAACGTTGTCGACGCCATGCTCGGCCACGAAGCCGCGTTCGGCGGCGAAGGGAACGGCGGCCCGATCGACCCTCGCGTCGGTTTGGTGCGAGACAGCTTTGTCGGCATGGCGCAACTGCTGGACGCCATGGCCGCGCGCGAGGTCAAAGTCAGCCAACTGGCCGACGAATTGCCGCGCTACCACATCGTCAAGACGAAGATCTCCTTGGAATCGGGCCGCGTGGCGGACGCCCTGACGGCCCTCGAACGGAGTTTCCCGGACGCCACGGCCGACCGCCTCGACGGACTTCGTCTGGATTGGCCCGGCCGCTGGCTTCTGGTCCGGGCGAGCAACACCGAGCCGATCGTCCGCGCAATCGCCGAGGCCGCCTCGCCCTCCGAAGCCCAGTCGCTCTGCGACCAGGCGGCCCAGATCATCGGCCGCGAAACGGCCTCGTGAGGAGAGGGTTCAGGGTTCGGAATCTCAGCCGAGGCGTTCCCTTACACTCCTGAACCCTGAACCCCGCACCCTTTGTGACAATGTCTCAGGGTAATCGTACAGAGCGTCCTACACGGATTCACCGCCTCTGACGGCCGCAATGCGATTGATCGCGTTGAGGAACGCCTTGGCGCTGGCCTCGACGCTGTCGGTCGAAACGCCGCGCCCGCGGAACAATTGGCCGCCGTGTTCCAGTTGGACCATCACTTCGCCCTGCGCGTCCTTGCCCACGGTGACGCTGTGCACGCGGAAATCGTTGCACGCGGCCGAAATGCCGGTCAATTGCTCGATGGCGAGGAATACGGCGTCGATGGGGCCATCGCCGGCCGCCACGGACTTGGCGAGCACTTCCTGGCCGCGGCGGATGGTCAACTTCACTTCGGGCGTCTTGCCCGTCGCGCAGCTCAATTCATACGAATCGAGGCTGAACACGTCGGCAGCCGTGTGGAGCTGCTGTTCGATGAGGGCCGCCAGGTCGGCGTCGTAGATCTCTTTCTTCTTGTCCGCAAGGACCTTGAACTGATCGAAGACGACGTTGAGCTGATCGCCCGACAGGCGGTAACCCATTGCCTTGGCGCGGTCGGCCAGAGCGGCGCGCCCGCTGTGCTTGCCCAGCACGAGGTCGCTCTTGGTGAGCCCTACGTCCTCGGGCCGCATGATCTCGTAGGTCAGCGGCTGCTTGAGGATGCCGTCCTGGTGGATGCCCGCTTCGTGGGCGAAGGCGTTCTGCCCGACGATGGCCTTGTTGCGCTGGACCTGGATGCCGGTGATGCCGGCCACCAAACGGCTGGTGGGCACGATGCGCTGGCTGACGACGCCCGTGTCCGCGTGGTAGTAGTCGTGCCGCACGCGGAGCATCATGACGATCTCTTCCAGCGAGCAATTGCCGGCCCGCTCGCCGATGCCGTTGATCGTGCACTCCACCTGGCCGGCGCCGTTCTCGACCGCGGCCAGGCTGTTGGCCACGGCCAGCCCCAGGTCGTTGTGGCAGTGG
>CAZFKF010001124.1:0-2496 GCA_964518805.1 uncultured Planctomycetaceae bacterium
AAGCGATTTGACACGTTCCCCGGCGTTCGGATGCACACCACCGAAGCCGAACGAATGACGCTCTCCGTGGTCGAAATGGACCCCCACGCAGTGATTCCCGAACACAGCCACCCCCACGAGCAGGTGGGTTATATGGTCTTCGGGGAATTTGAGTTCATCATCGGCGGGCGATCGCATCACGTGGTCCCCGGCCAGATTTGGCGGATTCCCGGAGGCGTGCCGCATAAGGTCATTGCAGGGGATCGGCCGGTGCGGGCGATCGACGTCTTCTATCCCGTGCGCGAAGACATGCGATAGGCCCAGGATAGGAGGGGATAATCTTGCCGCAGAAGAAGTTGCTCTTCATCGTTTTTCTCGTCGTGTTCATCGACTTGCTCGGCTTCGGCATGGTCCTGCCGCTGATGCCGGTCTACGCCAAGCAGTTCACCTCGGAGATGGGCCAACAGCAACAGGTGTTGATCCTAAGCAGCCTGATGACCTCGTTTTCGATCATGCAGTTGGTTTTCGCCCCGGTCTGGGGCCGGATCTCCGACCGGTGGGGGCGCCGGCCGGTGCTGCTTCTGAGCCTCTGCGGCTCGACGTTCTTCTATTTCCTATTCGGAATGGCGACGCTGAAGGGGAACCTGGTGTGGATGTTCGTGTCCCGGATCGGCGCCGGCATGGCCGGGGCGACCGTGCCTGCGGCCCAGGCATGCATCGCCGACGCCACGCCGCCGGACAAGCGGGCGCGAGGAATGGCCCTGATCGGTGCGGCGTTCGGCCTGGGGTTCACGCTGGGCCCACTCTTGGGCGCGATCGCCTTGGTCGGTTCGGGCGACACGGGGCTAAGCCCCTGGCCAGGATACACGGCGGCAGCGTTTTCGGCCCTCGCCCTCGTCTTGGCGATCGTGCTGCTTCCCGAGTCGCTCAACTGCCGCGCCATTCCCGAGACGCGGCGGCATTTCGACGTCGAATCGTTGCGCGCCGCGATTGCCGCACCGAGCATCGGGCTCTTGCTCGTGGCCGGATTCCTGGCCATTTTCTCCCTGGCCAATTTCGAGTCGACGATTTCGTGGACGGTTGCCAAGATGCTCGGCGTCGAACGCGCGAGTCATCAGATCCTGATGTTCTTCGCCTACATCGGCCTGGTGCAGAGCCTTGTCCAAGGATTGGTTGTGCGCCGACTGGCGGTGCGGCTGGGCGAAGCCACGATGGTCGCTATCGGCGGCCCGCTTTCCATTCTTGGCTACGTGCTCCTGGTGTGGGCCTCCGATGCGCAGTACGGAGGGTTGGGGCGGGTGTGGTGGGCCTCGGCCGTCGAAGTGACGGGGATCGCCTTCCTCCTGCCCGCGCTCCAGTCGCTGCTTTCCCGGCGAACCGATCCGGCGAAGCAAGGGGGCATTCTCGGGCTGGGAGAGAGCATTTCCGCGTTGGCCCGAATCACCGGCCAGGTCACCGGGGTCGCTCTCTATCACTGCGCCGCCACGCTGCCGTTCTGGACGGCAGCGGCGATCATGGGGCTCGGGCTGCTCTCGGCACGCGTGGCGGTGTCCGGAGGGCGCGACTGGACCGAGGCAGTCACCCAACCGTGCCCGACCGAGGGCCTCAACCACGAGTCGGCCTGACGCGGCGGACGTCGACCGGCCGGAAGGCTATCGCGAAGCCGCGTCGACCTCGACCGTCTCGTTCTCCTGCGGCTTCGGCCCCGGCAGCGCCACGTCGCTCATCGCCGCTTTACCGTGGATCAACTCGATTCGGGCTGCCAGGGCGTTGAACTCCTGGGCAAACTCGGGCCAGAAGTCGCCCTCGCGGAAGCTGATCGGATGGACGTGTTCGCCGCGGGCCAAGGCCCGCATCGAACGACGCAGGCGAAACAGAGGCCCGCAGAACCGGTTGCTCATTTGCACGATATCGTAGACGACCAAGGGCAGCAGCAGGAACGAGGCGATCAACGCAGTCCCATAGTGGAACCACATGTCCTCAAAGTGCAGATAGAAAACCCGCGCCGGCCCCGTGACGATTCGCCAGCACAAAAGCATGAGGGCGATGGTCACCACACATACGACCCAGTACAGCATCACCCGCATGATCAAGGCCCCTTGGACCTTGGGATCCACGAACAGTTGCCTTCTCTTGTGTTGATCGCTGGACATGCGTGGCTTCCTCTCGGACTGAGGCTACGTACTTCTTCCCATGCAGAGACGCTCTTTTGAGCCCTCTCAAGCGTAGCTCACGCATTGTCGCGATGCGCTCGACGGCCTCCGTCCCACGGCGCAATACCGGATTGTGGGGGGTGGGTGGTTGCCCACGGGGGTGATTCGGGAGTCCGCCAGTTCGGAATCCGGACGGTTCACAGCCGTCTGGCACGAGCCGCGACCACACGGCGAACGGATCGCGAACTGCCCCGCGAACGCGGAGACAAGCGTGGCGCCAAGCCACCTCGTGGCGACAGCTTCCGGCGAGTGACGCCGCTACTTCATGGCGATGGTTCGGGCCAACGGGCGGAGCACGTTCTCG
>CAZFKF010001125.1:0-2492 GCA_964518805.1 uncultured Planctomycetaceae bacterium
AGGATCCGCATCACCTGTTCCTGGTAGACCATCACGCCGTGGGTCTCTTCCAGGATCTCCTTCATCACCGGGTGCTTGTACTCGGCCTTCTTGCGGCCGTGCTTGACCTGGATGTAGTCGTCGACCATTCCGCCTTCCAGCGGGCCGGGCCGATAGAGGGCGTTGGTGGCGATGATGTCGCGGAAGTGGTCGGGCTTCATCCGCTGCAAAAGGTCGCGGATGCCGCCGCTCTCCAACTGAAACACCCCTTTGGTCTCACCGCGGCAGAGCAGCGCGAACGTCTCTTGGTCGTCGATGGGAAACGCGTAGGGGTCGATCGCTTTCCCCGTCGTCTGTTCGATGAGATGGACGGTTTTGGAGAGGATCGTCAGGTTGCGCAGGCCCAGGAAGTCCATCTTCAGCAGTCCCGCCCGCTCCACGTCGCCCATCGCCCACTGGGTGATGATTTCCTCCTTGCCCGTGACGCGCTGCAAGGGAAGGTACTGGACCAGGGGGCGGTCGGCGATCACCACCGCCGCGGCGTGGGTGCCGACGTTGCGGGCCAGGCCCTCGACCTGCTTGGCCAGGTTCAATAACTCGCGCACCTCGGCGTCGCTGTCGTAGACTTTCTTGAGGTCCTCGCTCTTTTCCAGGGCCGACTCGATGGTGATGTGGAGTTGCTCGGGCACGAGGGCCACGACGCCGTTGACCCTCGGGATGGGAAGCCCCAGGGCCCGGCCCACGTCGCGGATGGCCGCCCGGGCCGCCAGCGTGCCGAACGTGCCGATTTGTGCCACGGTGTCCATCCCGTAGCGGTCCTTGACGTATTGGATCACCTCGCCGCGACGCTGCTGGCAGAAGTCGATGTCGATATCGGGCGCCTCGCGGCGGTTCTCGTCCAGGAACCTCTCGAAGAGCAGGTCATACTTCAGCGGACAGACGTGGCTCAGGTACAGGGCGTAGGTCACCAACGAGCCCACGCCGGAGCCGCGGGCCGTGGCCGGAATGCCCTGCTCGCGGGCAAACCGCACGAAATCCCACACGATCAGGAAGTAGTTCGGAAAGCCGAGCTTGTTGATCACGTACAACTCGCGCTGGAGCCGGTCCATCACTGCCTGCGAAAGCTGGCCGTCGCGACACCGCTCGGGGTCGTTCTTGTACCGCTCGTGCAGACCGCGCATGCACAACTCGCGGAGAAACTCCTCCGAGGTGACGCCGCCGGGCGGCACGTATACAGGGAAGTGCCGCTGGCCGAGTTCGAGATCCAACTCCACGCGGTCGGCAATCTCCTGACTGCGGCGCAAGGCTTCTTCCTGGCCGGGCAGGGCTTCGTACATCTGCTCCGGGCTGCGGAGGTAGAACTCCTTGGTCTCCATCTTCATCCGCTTCGCGTCCGTGCGGAACTTGCCCGTGTTGACGCACAGCAAGATGTCCTGCGCGTCGGCGTCTTCGCGATTGACGTAATGGACGTCGCTGGTGGCCACCGCGGGGATGCCCGTGCGCCGCGCGACTTCCAGAGCCCCCTGCATCGCGACGCGCTGGATCTCCAGGCCGTTGTCCTGGATCTCGATGAAGTAGCGGTCGCCAAACAGGCTCCGGAACCACTCGGCCACGCGCACGGCCTTGTCCAGGTCGGGCTTACTCCCCTCCACGAGCGCTCGGTTCAGCTCGCTCGACACGCAGCCGCTCAGGCAAATCAGACCCTCGTGGTGCGATTCCAGAAGCTGCTTGTCGATGCGAGGGCGGAAATAGAAGCCCTCCAAGAAGGCTGCCGAAGCGAGCTTCAAGAGATTGCGGTAGCCGGCGGCGTTCTGGGCCAGCAGCGTCAGATGGAAGCTGGCCTCCTTCATGCTGCCGGCTTCCTTGTGGAAGCGGCTGCCGGGGGCCACGTAGGCCTCGTACCCGATGATCGGCTTGATTCCCGCCGCCTTGGCCGCCTGGTAGAACTCCAGCGCGCCGTAGAGGTTCCCGTGGTCGGTCAGGGCCAACGCGTTCATGCGAAGGTCCCTGGCCCGCTCGACCAGCCGGCCGACCGGCCCTGCGCCGTCCAAGAGACTGTAGTGGCTGTGACAGTGCAGATGGACAAAGGGAGGCGTGCTCATCCTGCTGACTCCGTTTACCCGAAGGCCGGTCTCTCCGAGACCGTAAGCGTCCATGGGATGGGATGACCGCAGCGCCGGCCCACGATCGAAGACTCTCCGAGCGGTGGTAGGTCGGCGACGCGCTTGTCCCACCCTACCGTGTTGAGAGAATTGGAGAAACCCCCCGCGCGGAAAAACCGATCCGCCCCCTTACGCCTCCGGCTCTCCGATGGACTTGACGTACGCCGCAAGACGGGCCTGGAGGTCGATCAAGTTCTGCCACTGGCGCTGTTCGAGCTTCACCTGGTCGGAGCGCGATGAGCATCGCACGGTCTGGATCAATCCCCGCAAGCGCAGATGAAAGAACAGGAGCAACTCGGAGAGTTGCGCCGCCAAGCCCGGTTCGAGGGGCGAGGGCAACTCGGGAGGCAT
>CAZFKF010001126.1:0-2489 GCA_964518805.1 uncultured Planctomycetaceae bacterium
GTTTGTCGACGATTTGGCACTGCGCCATGGCGTTCCTGGACCAGGAATGCATGGTGAGTACGGATTCGTCGTCGTTGAGGAACGCCAGGTACCCGATCTGGCTCTTGGTCAGCGCAACCGCCTGCTCCAAGGCGAAGTCGGTGACTTCCTGGAACGACGCGCCGGTCATCTGGCTCAGCGACAACAACGCATCCAAACGGAACTCGCTCAGATGCAGTGCCGCTCGCAACTCCGCGCATTGGGCCTGAATCGCGTCGAGGCTCGCACATTCCGGAGTCATTTCGGTGGCTGTCTTGCGCTACGGTAGTCTGTTGTTCCATGGCGATCCTCTAAAGAATAGCGTTCGCCCGGGTCTGGGGCACACTTGACGGCAGGATGCCACGCGAGTTGACTCACAGAAGGAATGTGACGACGCAAGGGATCGCGACTCTCCAACTGGGTGGCAAGCCGCCCGGAAGTACCCCACTTGCGAGGATGGAGCATCGCGACCCGATTCGTTCCCCGCAGTCATCGAGGAATGGCATCTAGTTCTCGGCGGTGGTAGACTTGAACTGTCTGCCACCTGCCATTCGATGCGGGAGAAGGCCATGCTGACGCCGCGCCAGGTCCGTGCCGCTGCTCACCTTGCGAGTTTGGTGTCGTTCTTGGGGGCCGCGCTGCTGGCCGGGTGCCGCCAAACGGTGCAAGAGTCGTCTGCGGACGATCCGCTACGTATCGCGTACTCGGATGCCTACCGTCTGTACGGCGAAGGCAACTGGGAGGCGGCGATCGCTAAGTGCGACGAAATCCTCAGTGCTGATACCGAGAACACGGCGGCCCTGATGCTCCGAGCCCAGGCTCGCGAGGGCAATTCCCAGCCGTATCGGGCCATCGCAGACTATTCTGAAGTCCTTCGGCTGGAGCCGGAGAATGCCCAGGCATGTCTCCGTCGCGGCGTGCTCTATCGGCAGAGCGGCCTCTACGACAAGGCTCGGTCCGATTTTACGGAAGTCATTCGCCTCAACCCCGGCGATCCGCAGGCGTATCGCGAGCGGGGCCTTACCCGCTTGCACCACAGCGAATTGCGGGGTGCACTGGCGGACCTAACGGAGGCGATTCTCTTGAATCCCGGCGATGCCGCGATTTACAAGCAGCGCGGCCGCGTCTTCGAGAAGCGGGGCGACCTGGAATCGGCCCTCGCTGACGCGACAAGGGCTATCGAGTTGAATCCGTCCGATGCCGACGCGCACTGCCTGCGAGGAATCATCAAGCGGAACTCCGGGCGGCCGAACGAGGCGATTGACGACTTCACCGAGGCCATCCGTCTCAACCCCAACTCAGCCGCTGCCTACAAACTGCGGGCGGAGTCGTTTGGCAAGGTCAATTGGGACAAGGCAATCGCCGGCGCCACCGAGGCCATGCGCTTGGCCCCGGCCATGGCTGAGGCGCCTCGCCTGCGGGGAATGGCCTACCTGGCCAAGGGCGAACTGGACAAGGCGATCGCCGATTTCACGGCGGCCATCCGTCTGGACGCTCACGATGCCGCAGCCTATGAACACCGGGGCGCAGCCTATCTTCGGCAGAAGAAGCCCGGCCCAGCGATCGACGATTTCACCTCCGTCATCCGCCTGAAGCCCGACACTGCCGAGGCGTACAACAACCGCGGCGCCGCGTTGGACGAGAAGGGGGACTGGCAGCAGGCGGTGAACGACTACTCGGAATCGTTGCGCATCGACTTGGACTATGCAAGCGCCTACTGCAACCGCGGCTTGGTCTACCTCCGGCGGGGCAAGTGGGACGCAGCCATCGGCGATTTCGCAGCCCTGGTGCGGCTTCACCCCAAGGATCCCACGGCTTATCGGAACCGCGGCCGGGCGTACCTGGAACGCGGAGACCTTCCGCGGGCCGTGGCCGATTTCACGCAGGCTATCCGGCTCGACGGGAAGTACGCCGCCGCTTTCGAGGACCGCGGATCGGCTTTCGAGAAGAAGCGAGACCTCGAGTCGGCCATGGCCGACTACAACGACGCCGTGCGAATCAAGCCCGATGACCTTGGCCTTCTCGCCCGCCGCGCCGCGCTCGCCTTGCGAAAGGGCCTCTACGACCTGGCCGTCGACGATTGTACGAAGATCCTCAAAGCGAATCCGCGCGATGCGAAGGCCCTCTGCTGTCGCGGGTTGGCCTGGGCCTTGCGCGGCGATCGCGGCCGCGCCATCGACGACTATACCAAGGCCATTGCCGCAGATTTGCAGTTCGCCGAGGCCTACTTCCGCCGCGGCAAAGCGGTGGGCAGCAGCGACTGGAAGCGTGCCTTGGCCGACTATGCCGAGGCCATCCGTTTGAATCCGCAACTCGTCGCGGCGCAGCACGAGCGGGCCGTCGCGTTGTTGGCCACTGGCGACGTTGGCGGGGCGATTCAGGGCTTCACGGCAACGATCCAACTCGATCCGAATTTCGTTCCGGCCCTCTACGGCCGGGGAACCGCCTATTGCGTTCAGCACGCCTACGAC
>CAZFKF010001127.1:0-2488 GCA_964518805.1 uncultured Planctomycetaceae bacterium
CGTAACGGTCATTAGCGAACCCGCGCGGCTGGAAGAGGTGATTGCCCGCCTTGGGCAGGAGCGCGTGATTTGGGTCCGGCTCAACAAGTCGCAGGTTAGTCGGGGGCATATCGAGCAGTTGCGAGAATGGGTTCGCGAGGGCGGCGTGCTGTGGACCGACACCGGCTTCGCCTCCGCCGAGGCCATGGAACCTGAATTCGGGTTCTCCATGATGCCCAACCCGAACAATTCCAGGACGGGCTCGTGCCGTCCGACGAGCGGCAAGCGGACCCACCCTATCCTGAAAGACCTTCCCTACGATATGAACTATACGCTTGCCGAAGACCGTTTCCTCATCAGGGTCGTCCCGGGGGAACGGGGCAAGGAGCCGGTCCACATCCGACTGTTGTTGGAGACGTCGGCCGAGAAACGGAAGCTCAGGACCGGCGTCTGCGGAATCTGTTACTTCGGCCGTGGTAAAATGATCTATCGTCCCGCCGAAGTCACGCCAACGACCGCTGGCGAACAGTTTGAGAGAAACCTTCGAGAATACAGCGCTTCGCTGGCCCAAAAAGCGGGATTCGATAGGACGCCGGCAAAGAGCGACGACGAGAAGGATGACGCCGATCTGCAGTAATCAAGCAGGATTGCGGGAGACGAAGTGCGACTGAAATCAACCGCGCCCTTCGCAGAGCCTCAGGGTGCGCCACCCCGCCCGGTCGAAGGCGGGGCTGACGACGTGGCGGTGGCGTGCTCCAAGACGGCCTTGAACAGAATCTCGGCAATCCGGCGCATGCCTCGGTCGCCGGGGTGGCCGTAGGCGCCCATGTTCGCCGGGTCCTTGCCCACGCTGCTCAGGTCGACGAAGACGCGATGCGTTGGGTCTTCGCCGCAGATGCTGCGTTTGATGGCGTCGACCGCCGGATTGGCGCCGAGGATGTAGCTGGGCATGAAGATGTGCGGATTGCCGCTCGCCTTCAGGTCGGCCATGAGCGTTTTCAGGCGGGTCTTGAAGACCTCGGCGTTGAAGCTCGCCATGGGGATGTTCTCGCCGAATTGGAGGACCACGAGGTCGGCCTTCCAGGCGATCTGCTTCGATAGCTTCGCGGCCTGGTACGAGGCGTAGCCGCGCTCGAAGACGTCGGCGATGTTGATGACGTTGGACGGGCCCACGTCGACGCTGCCGTCGGGATTGGTCGTTGGCGCAGTGGTCGGGATCATGGTCAGGCGGGCCCCGGACTTCGCACTGATGGCGGCGGCCAAGAGGTGAGCATAGTCTTTGTCGGCGGTGCTGGCCGACAGCCCCCACCAGTTTGGCGGGCAGGCCGTGATGCTGTTGCCGAGGAATAGAATCCTCCCGGCCTTGATCTTGCCCAAGCGAGGCCCGGCCGCGGTCTGCGCGTCGGCTGCTGGTGCGTTCGGATCGACGCGCACGTCGTTGACGTGCTGGCCGATCGACAGCCCGGCCTCCGCAGCGCTGGCTGCCACCTTGCCGTTGAACCGCAGGTTGTGGATGGCGACGTGCTGGACGCTGTGCTGGGCGTCCAAACCGCTGAAATACGATCGCGGCGCGCGCCGTCCGGTCACGGAGAGGTCGACGAAGGCGACGTTGCGCACGTTGCCGCGCTCTGCGTCCCGCGAGTAGGGGTTCTTCGCAATCACGATCACCATCAGTTGCGGCACGTAGGAGTCGTTGGGGTCGGCCACATAGCGCTCGTCGCGGCGGCTCTGCATGCGCGGCGACGGGCAGACGTCGTCGGTCTCCGTGCGAATCCTTTCGTAGCGGACGTCATGCACCAGTGCCCTGTCTCCGCACTGGATGTCCATGGCGATGTGCGTCGTGCGGATGATGTCGCAGTCCTGGAAGCGGATATTGGCGATCTCGGGCGCCGCGGTTTCGGCCCCGATCTCGAGCGCTCGCCCCCAGTCGCACCAGAGCACCATGTCGTGGACCCGCACGTTGCGGAGCGGGCGCTGCTGGCTGGGCGAGTCGAGCCCCTTGAGCACGACGGCGTCGTCAAACGCGCGCACGAACGAATTGCGAACGACCACGTCCTGGCAATTGCAAATGTCGATGCCGTCGGCGTTGTAGCGCCACAGGCCGACGAGCTTGAGGTTCGAGATCTCGAGGTTGCGGCATCCCAACGCGGTGACGCACCACACGTCCGGGTCGCGAAGGATGAGGCCGTCGATCTTCACGTCCGAGCAGTCGCTCAGGCGGATGCAGCCGCCGCCTTGGCCCCGCTCGTACTCGCTGGTGTCGATGATGCCGCGGCCCAGGATGCGCACGCCGGTGGCGCCGTGGGCCGAGACGGCCGTGTAGACCACGGCCCCGCCGGCAACGTAGAGGGTCTCGCCGCTATGGAGTTGGATCTTGCCGGGCCGGTGAACGCCCGGGCCGAAGTACCGCACTTTGGCCGCATTGGCCTGCGGCACGCCTGTTTCCGGCGGATCGGCGAACAGATGGAGCGCGTGATGCGGACCGTCCAGTTCGACCGTCACCTGGCCG
>CAZFKF010001128.1:0-2487 GCA_964518805.1 uncultured Planctomycetaceae bacterium
CACTGGTAATCGCCGCCGCCTTCGACGACTGTGCCGAATCCAGCATGGGCGAGGCGGTTCCACTGGTCTGATCTGCAACGACGGGGGCACCGGATCGAACCGGATCCATCAGTGCGAAATCGTGGGCTGCCGCAGGGCCGCCGGGCGCCGCCGATTGTGCGGACAGCGCCTCCCCCATCGCGCGGAAGTCGGCCACTGTCCGGGGCCGCCGGGCCGGAACCGAGTTCCCGAACTCGATCCAGCCTCCGTCGGGCGGTGGAGCTGCGTCGGCGAGCTTCAACGAGGCCAAGGGCAGGCCGTCTTCGGGGCCAACACGATCCTCTCCGGCAGGCGGGGTCCCCGTTGGAACACTATTGTCCCTCGCCCCGAGCGGCGTCTGCACGACAGGCGAGTCGCCCAGCGCGTTCCAGGATCGCAACGCCGTAAGACGAATCGCGCTACCCGCCTGCCTCACCGCCACGAGCGAACGGCCGAGCTCCAGACGGACCATGCCTCCTTCAGCGGCCGAGCCGGGCCGCAGCGTCTGCCCACCTTCGTCGCGTGTCTGGGACGGAGAGGCAGGCGATGGAGCGATCGTGTGCAAAGCGATCGCATCGACGATCGGTTCAACGTGCGAAATGAAGCCACCCGCTTGCCTTGCGACGGGGCCCTGCGCCAACGCGGACTTCAGGGAGCCAAATGGCGATATCGAACTTGCGTCGAATACCGTCGAAAGCGCGTCGCGCAACGGAGGTCCGAAGTGCGCGCCCGGGACGGCCAGACCGAGCGACGACAACACCATCCGCGGCTCCAATCGTTCGACGCGCAGCGAGAGCCGGGTCTTGCGATTGCGCATATGCTTTGAGCCTTTTGCCATCGGGTCAACTCCCGCGTTGCACAAGCCCTGCGAATCCCGGGTAGTCCTTCAGCACGGCGAAGGACCCGTTCCCGTCGAAATCCGCCGCTGGTCTCCAACCTGCGGCCGCCGCCTGCTTGAGCGTCTGCACGGCGTATTCCGCGCACTGCTTGGCGTTCAAGCCCACCGTCGGCGAACTGCTCAGTTGCTTCGTCGCCAAGGCCAACTCTTCGGCAACGGCGACCAGGTGCTGCGCGTCGTTGGGCCAAAGATCCCGCCGGGCGAGCGCAGCGCGGGCTGCCTCGTCAGGCCGCCCCAGCCGCCGCAGCACGCGACCGTAGTTGTAGTAGTGTTTGCTGAGAAAGATTCGATACCGCGACACCTTCGGCGCCTGCGAACTGGCGGCCTTTTGATGCTCGACGGCCTTCTGATAGCTCGCGGCAGCCTCTTCCGGACGTTGGAGATCTTCGAGCACGATGGCCAGGTTGTTGTAAATGCCCCCCAGGCTGCTGCGCAACTCCAGGTCGCGCGAATTCTGCCGCACCAGAGCCTCCTGCAACTCCAGGGCCTGCCGGAACGACCGCTCCGCCTCGGCCGAATGCCGGAGCCCGCTCTGCGCCAACCCGAGGTTGTTGAGACTCACGGCCAGATCGTGCCGGTACGATTTCTGGGCGGGGGCCAACCGGGCCAGTTCGCGTTGGATCTCGACGGCCCGGGCGTACGAGGCCGCTGCGTCGGCCAGCTTCCCGGAACGCGATTGCACGGCACCCAGGTTGTTGTGCGTCAGCGCGACGTCGCTGCGGAATCGTAGTTCGGTTGGACGCAGCGCCGCGGCTTGGGTCTGCTGTTCGAGGGCCTTCTGATAGAGTTCCGCTGCCCGGCCGGGCTCCCGGCCGACGTACAGCGCGCCCAGATTGTTCAGCGAAGCGGCCAGGTTCCGGAGGTTGTCGGCGTTGTCGGGCGCGAGCGTCAGGAGACGCTCCTCAAGCCGTATGGCTTCGCGGAACGAGGCTTCCGCTTCCTTGGTGTCGCCCGTTTCGCTGAGGAGCAACCCCAAGTTGGTGTACGACAGGGCCAGGTCGCCCGCGTACAGATCACCGTCGGCCGAACGACTGGCCAGTTCTTGCTGGAGTCCGATGGCGTCGCGATACGCGCGGCGGGCGGCGTCGGTGCGGCCCGACCGGCTGAGCACCAGGGCCAGGTTGTTCTTGGAAACGCCCAACCGGCGGCGGTAGTCCGCCTCGCGGGGATGCTCGGCGGCGAGACGCTCGAACAACTCGACGGCGCTCGTATGGGCCTCGATGGCTTCTTCGTTGGAACCGATCTCGGCGGTCAGCGTGCCGATCTTGCTGTAGGTCAAGGCCAGATCGGCCCGCAGCGCGGGGTCTTGCTGGGCCTGCTTCAGAAAGTCCCGGTAATACCGCACCGTTTGAAGCAGCAGGTCGCGGCGCACCGGGGCGGCGCCGGGCACGTCGGCCAGTCGCTCGGCGAACTGACTGCCCAGACGGTCCACCATTTCCTGGGCTTCCTGGAAGCGCTTCTGGGCCAAGGCGAAGTTCTGCTCGGTCTTCGATTTCTCGCGAAGGATGAGCACTGTGCTCGCCGTCAGCCCAAGCATGGCCAACACGCACACGGTCGCCGCGGCCATGACC
>CAZFKF010001129.1:0-2486 GCA_964518805.1 uncultured Planctomycetaceae bacterium
CGGTGTGAGACGATAGCGATGCCCAAATCGCCGGACAACGTACGCCAGCCCTAGATATCCCCAGAGCAGCACGAGCACCGCGAGCACGCACAGCCACCCCGTGCTCCCGAATTGCCACCAAAACGCCGCCACCAAGATCGCCAGGGACGCCAGACCGGTAAGAAACAACCAATCCACCATGCCCTTCAGCGAGTATTGCCCAATCCAAAGCGTGGCCGTGTCGCCGGGAGTGCCCTCTGAAGACCACGACACCGCCCCCTGCGGCAACCCGGAAGGCGATGCAGCCGCCGGTGCCCCGGCCGAGGGTTCCGGCGGTCGCTGGCCCGCAGCGGGCGCAACCGCCGGACCACCTTGCTCGCTCCCCTCTCGAAGTTCGGCAAACGATTCGGCCCCAAGGCCCTGCAATCGCTCGCCGCACTTTGGGCAGAAGGTGTAGTCGTCGTTAATGACCGAATCGCACTGGGGGCATTTCACGGCAACTGTCCTTTGTCTGGAGGAGTGTGGCGAACACGCGGAGACGACAGGAATTATAAGCACTCCCCGGCGGCGTTCGGTAGCCATCGCAAGCCGCGTCGGACGGGACTACGCTTCGCGGGCATCCAAGCCGACAGAGTGTCACGACACACGCTACATGGCTATTTCAACCCAGTCTATAGGGCTACATTCTCGGGTAGCCGACGGACGCGCGAAGGAGAAATCCTGAAATCTGGCCGTTTCTCTCCCACCGCAACGGTGCGTCCTCTTTGCCTCGGACGGAGTTTGCTTATAGTTAAGCGAGGCGAGGAGCGCGAGACGCCAATGAAATGTCCTTTCTGCCAGGCTGACAACGACCGGGTGATCGACTCGCGGGCCAGCGAAGATGGTTGTGCCACCCGCCGCCGGAGGGAGTGCCTGGCCTGCAAACGCCGATATACCACCTACGAACGGGTCGAACGGACGGCGATCAAGGTGGTCAAGAAGGACGGCGCCCGGGTGCCGTTCGATCGGAACAAGCTCAAACTGGGCCTGGAAAAGGCGTGCTGGAAGCGTCCCGTCAGCGACGCGAAACTGGAGGCCATCATCACCGAGACGGAGAACCACATCGAGGCCAACTACGACTCGGAAGTCGAGAGCCGCCAGATCGGCGAACTGGTCATGCAGCACCTGCGGGAGTTGGACCAGGTGGCCTACGTTCGTTTTGCCAGCGTGTACCGGCAGTTCGAGGACGTGCAGGACTTCGTCGACGAACTCAAGCCGATGCTCGACGAACAGCCGCGGTGACGCGCGATGCACCGCGAAGCGCTGAAGGTCATCTTGCCCCCGTTTGCGATGGCGGCGAGACCAGCCCCTCTTCCCACTTGCCCTCTGTCTACTGCCTGCTCTACCCATGGCCCGCCCCAAGCTACGAAGAATCGCTGCCAGCATCGACCTCTCGCGTCACTTGACGACGCTGGACGAGCTTGCCCGCCCTTTCAGCGCCGAAGCGATCTTCGGACGCTCGGCGACGTTGGAGATTGAGGTGGGGTCGGGCAAGGGACTCTTCCTGCGCACGGCCGCGGCAGCAGCGCCGGAGCACGATTTTCTCGGCATCGAGGTTGCCCGGCAATATGCCCGGTTCGCGGCGTTGGGCTTGATGCGCAGCGGCCTTACCAACGCGGTGATGATCGCCGGCGACGCTGTCCAGTTGTTTGCCGAAATCCTGCCCGCAGGCATCGCCGACGCCGTACACGTCTATTTCCCCGATCCCTGGTGGAAGCGCCGGCACAAGAAGCGTCGCGTGATGCGCGAGGGCTTCGTGCAGGACATCGAGCGGGTCTTGAAGCCCGGCGGCCTGCTGCACTACTGGACGGATGTGGAAGAGTATTTTGCGACCGGCACGGCGATGATCTGCTCCCAAACGCGCTTGGAAGGCCCGTTCGACGTGCCCGAACCGCCCTCCTCCGGCGACCTCGACTTCCGCACCCACTTCGAGCGCCGCACACGCCTCAGCGGCGGCAAAGTCCACCGGTCCCAGTTCCGCAAACCGTAGGGTGGGACAAGCGCAGCGCAGTCCCACCAGAGTTGCTGCGCAGATATCGGTGGGACTGCGCTGCGCTTGTCCCACCCTACGGCTGTTCCGAAAACGATCGTAGGATGGGTCTCCGACCCGTCCGCTCAGCCCGATTGTCGTCGCGGGTCGTATCGCCGCAGAGCTAGCCCCGCGACCGCAATCGATCCGAGAAGGACTGCTCCCATCGTGGCTGCGAGGAGCGGGTAGCCGTGGGCCGTAAAATCGATCGGTTCGGTCGCCGATGGCGTTCTACTGGCGAGGTGGTTGTAGACTTCGATCGGATCGAGGCGGCGAGCAGCTTGCGACCAGTCCATGGCGAACTGGAGCATCGCGAAACAGACGATGGCGGCCATTCCGCCGACAGCCGGTCGGCGCAACACGCATGTCCAGGCCGCGGCCATGGCGAACATCACCGCGTGCAGCGGCACGATGCAGGCGATGTAGGGCCAGTTCATGC
>CAZFKF010001130.1:0-2483 GCA_964518805.1 uncultured Planctomycetaceae bacterium
GGATCTTGGCGATCACGCCCTTGTTGCCGTGCCGGCCGGCCATCTTGTCGCCCACCGAGATCACCCGCTTGGCGGCGATGTACACTTTGACCATCTGGAGCACGCCGCTGCGGAGCTCGTCGCCGCGCTTCATCGAGTTGAGCTGGCGGTCACGATCATCGATGGCGGCTTCCACGGCGGGCCACAATTCCTTGTAGGCTCGTTCGGCATCCGTCTTCTGCTTGGCGCCGCGGAGGTCGAGCATGTCGAGCCGGAAACGCTGCGCCTGCTCGGCGACGTAACGATGTTCCTTGTCTTCGATCAGCGGCGTGCCGTCCTCGTCGGTGAGCTTGCGCTTGAGCACCTCTTCGATCTTGCCCACCAGCCGCCCGAACGTCTCGGCGATCTTGGCGTTGCCCGAGGCCTCGGTGTCCTTCAACGCCTGCTCGAACTGCTTGCGTTCCTCGTCCGAGAGGCTCATCCGGCGAGAGAACTTCTGGGTGTGAATGACGATCCCCTCAATGCCCGAGGGCACTTCGAGAGAGTCGTTCTTCACGTCTTCGCCGGCCCGGCCAAAGATGGCGTGCAGCAGCTTCTCCTCAGGCGTGAGTTCGGTCTTCGATTTCGGCGAGACCTTGCCCACGAGGATGTCGCCCGGCCGGACGTACGTGCCCACGCGCACGATGCCGTTCTCGTCGAGATTGCGCAGGGCCTTTTCGCTGACGTTGGGGATGTCGCGGGTGAACTCCTCGCGGCCAAGCTTCGTCTCGCGGATCTCGATGTCGAATTCCTCGATGTGGATCGAGGTGTAGACGTCGCCCTCCACCAGTTCCTCGCTGATGATGATGGCGTCCTCGAAGTTGAAGCCGTCCCAGGCCATAAAGGCGGCCAGCACGTTGCGGCCCAGGGCCAGCTCGCCAAGATGCGTGCCGGCGCCGTCGGCGATCACGTCGCCCTTCTCCACCTTCTGGCCGAGGCGGACGATCGGCTTCTGGTTCTGACACGTCCGCTCGTTGAGGCCCACGAACTTGCGAAGCTTGTAGACGTCGCTGCCGATCTCGATCCGCCGGGCATCGACGAACGTGACCGTGCCGCCGTTCTTCGCCCGCACCAGCATGCTCGAATTGCGCGCGGCGTCCTTCTCCATGCCGGTCGCCACCAGCGGCGGCTCGGAGATCAAAAGTGGCACCGCCTGCCGTTGCATGTTGGAGCCCATCAACGCGCGGTTGGCGTCGTCGTGTTCCAGGAAGGGGATCAGTCCTGCGGACACGCCCACCATCTGGCTCGCCGCCACGTCGACATACTGAATGTGATCGATGGGCACGATCTGGAAGTCGCCGTGATGCCGGGCGACGATGGTGTCGCCCACCAGTCGATCGCCTTCGATGGGCGCGTCGGCCGGCGCGAGGAAGGCCTCGTGTTCCTGGTCGGCGCGGAGCCATTCGATCTGGTCCAGCAGTTTGCCCTTCTTGCACACCTGGTACGGCGTCACGAGGAATCCGTACTCGTCGACGCCGGCGTAGATTCCCAGGCTGGAAATCAGTCCGATGTTCGTACCTTCAGGGGTTTCGATGGGACAAATGCGGCCATAGTGCGAAATGTGCACGTCGCGGACCTCGAACCCGGCCCGCTTGCGGTTCAAACCGCCGGGCCCCAATGCCGACAGCCTTCGTTCGTGCGTCAGCATCGACAGCGGATTGGTCTGGTCGACGACCTGCGAAAGCTCGCCGCGGCCGAAAAAGTACTCGATGGCCGCGGAAATGCTCTTCGGATTGACCAGGCTCCGCGGAGTCATGTCGGCCACGTCCTTCAGGCTCATGCGCTCCTGCACCGTCCGACGCAGCTTGAGGAAGCCCTTGCGCAGTTCATCGCACGCCAACTCGTCGATCGTTCGCAGGCGGCGGTTGCCCAGGTGGTCGATATCGTCGACCTCGACCGAAGGATCGTCCAACCGCAGCTTGAACAGATACTTCATCGCGGCGATGAGGTCCTCGGGCCGGAGCGTCATTTCGTCTTCCGCGACGCTCAATCCCAGTTTTCGATTGATGCGGAACCGCCCCACGCGACCCAGCCGGTAACGGTTGGTGTCGTAGAACTTCTCGTGGAACAGGGCTTTGGCCTTTTCCAACTGCGGCGGGTTGCCCGGCCGCAGACGCTGGTAGATCCGCAACAGCGCCTCTTCGTGGCTGGCGGTCTGATCGTCGGCCAGCGCGTTGAGCAAAAGGGGGTTCTTCTGGTCGGGCATCACCTCGACCTGCTTCAGGCCGGAGGTGCAGATCACTTCGGCCGCGTTCTTCGTAATCTTCTGGGCGCTCTCGACGATGATCTCGCCGGCTCGAGGGCTGTCCTTGGGGTACACGATGTCGCCGACTGCGATCCTGCCTTCGATCTTGCTGACGCTGCGCCCGTCGTGGATCGTCTCGACACTCGTGGAATAGAATGCCCGCAGAATATCGGCATTCTGGCTGTACTTCGGATCCATGGCCCGCAGAAGCATCATCGCC
>CAZFKF010001131.1:0-2479 GCA_964518805.1 uncultured Planctomycetaceae bacterium
GCACCTGGCCCATCAACCAGCCCCCTCGTTGCTCCCCAACGTGTGAACGGTTACCTGAGTACATGGTCCGGATGGATCGTGGTGAACCGGTCGACCGCGAGGAGTTCATCCGCCAGCACCCGGGGATTGCCGAGGAATTGCGGGCGTACTTCAACGCCAGCCAAGCGATGCGTCGCGCGGCCGACGCCGCGCAAAACGACTTCATGAGCTTGAACGAGAATAGAAAAGACCCGTCGAACATCCCCGCAGAGAGTCGAGGAAGTCCTACTACGCTTCCGCAATTCAGGTCCGCGCTGCGTATCCGCTGCCCGCATTGCCATAATGCGATCGAGGTGGTAGAGGCTGCCCCGCTCAAAGAGATCTCTTGCCCGGTTTGTCGCACCAACTTCAACTTGGTCGGCACGGAGACCACCGCTTCCTCCCCCGGCGACGCCAAGAAGGTCGGGCATTTCGTGTTACTCGAAAGCGTCGGTGCCGGCCAATTCGGCACCGTCTGGAGGGCCCGCGATACGAAGCTCGACCGTCTCGTCGCTGTGAAAATCCCTCGGCGGGGACAGATTGTCGGCGGGGAAGCCGAGATGTTCATCCGAGAGGCCCGCGCAGCAGCCCAAGTGAGGCATCCGGGCGTCGTAGGCGTCCATGAGATCGGTCGAGACGGCGACACGCTGTACATCGTCAGCGACTTCATACAAGGCTCTAGCCTCAAGGACTGGATCTCCAATCGCAAGTTGACGCCTCGCGAGGCGGCTGAACTGTGCGGGCAGATTGCCGAGGCATTACACGCAGCCCATCAGGCGGGCATCGTTCACCGTGACTTGAAACCGGGTAACGTCATGATGGATCAGGCCGGCCAGCCGCATCTGACCGATTTTGGCTTGGCTAAACGCGAAGCGGGCGAGATCACGATGACCATGGATGGCCAAGTCATGGGAACGCCGGCCTACATGTCGCCGGAACAGGCCCGGGGCGATGCCCACAAGGCGGACGGCCGCAGCGACGTCTATTCGCTGGGCGTAATTCTCTTTGAATTACTGACAGGCGAGGTGCCTTTTCGTGGCGTCCAGCGGATGATGTTAGCCCAGATCATTGAAGACGAGCCGCCTAGTCCACGGAGACTACAAAGCTGCATCCCACGGGATCTGGAGACGATTTGCGTCAAATGTCTCCAGAAACGTCCCGAATCACGATACCAAACCGCCATCGAACTCAAAGGCGATCTCGAACGGTTCCTTGCTGGTAAGCCGATTCATGCTCGACCGGTAAGCAAGCTCCAACGCGGTTGGAGGTGGTGTCGCCGCAACCCGGTCCCCGCAGTCTTGTTTGCACTCGTGTTCCTGTCGGCATCGATGATGTTCATCGCGAACACCGGATGGGCTGTCATCAACGTCGTAGCGGGCGTTGCACGAGAGGCCTATTTCCGACCCGCACAAGAGAAGAACATGGCAAAACAGTTGGCGTTTGCGATTCGCGCCTATCACGACACGCCACGTTCTGTCGAGGGGCCCGCGACGGTAGATTCCAGCGAGTATCAGGCGAAGGAGGTAGTGCACCCCCTGGGCAAAGATAGCTGTAGCCTCGATAGGCAGGCGATCGCTCAACTGTGTGACGCGGTCATTCGGTCGAACAAGACTTCTCATCCTGACGAATCTTGGCGACGAGAAATGCTCGTAGTTTTACGGCGGTACTACGAAGCGGTCTTGCGAAACGATGACGGCGTCCCAGAAAACCAATCGAGACTCGACGAGGCAAGATCCCGCCTAAAGTTGTTAGGGGAGGCTGCTCGACCTTGAATGACCACCTCCCGTCGTCCAGAATCCGCGGCAGCCGTTGCACCTTAATACTCGCCGGATCCATGGCATATAGGGTGGGGTTGGATTAGCCATCAGAACCCCGATTTTCGGCTCGAAAACGCCACTTTCAGCCCCAGACTTGCCTTCTTCAGCCCTCCGCGACCGTCATCCCTGACGTCGCGCCGCTGATCCACATCTAGCTCTTCGCCCCCGGGCGACCCTTGGTTGGCCGCCCGGTTGATCGTGGAACTGCGCTGCCAACTGGAAACCTGTCGCTACCGCCTCGCCGATCTGGTAGACAACCTGCGGGCGCAGGACCTCGATCTAGGGCTCCCCACGGAGGGAGAGATCTTCCGAGACATCCTGGGCCTCCAGGCCGAATTTGACGAAGTGGAGCTCGTGCCCGACTCCGGCGAGATCCGCGTCACCGTGGGGCCGATCGTGCTGGAGGACATTGATCTGGGCCGCTTCCAGATCTGCCTCGATTGGCTCGGCACGGGCAGTGCCTCGCCCTATCGGGTCGTGGCCTTGGATCCCCATCCGGCTTCCAGCAACGACGCCGTTACCCGTCGTCGATGCCGCCGGAAATCCCGCCGGGGCTTTTGAAATCATGACCGACCGGATCGATGCTGAAGCTCTGCGCCAGGAACTCCAACGCCTCGCCGGTGTGGCCTCCACCGATTTTTTGA
>CAZFKF010001132.1:0-2478 GCA_964518805.1 uncultured Planctomycetaceae bacterium
CCGATCCCTGCCGTTCTGGCCAGAGAGGTAGTCGTTGCCCGAATCCCCGCGAAGGTAATCGCGGCCATCGTCTCCGTAGAGGGTGTCGTTGCCCGAGCCGCCGTGCATCGAATCGTTGCCGGATTGGCCGTGCATCGAATCGTTGCCATCATCTCCGTAGAGGGTGTCGTTGCCGTCGCCGCCCTCGATCGAGTCGTTGCCGTCGCGTCCGTGGATCGTGTCGTTGCCGGCCACGCCGACGAGGATGTCGTTTCCGTCGCCTCCGTCCAGGACGTCGTTTCCCGTGCCGCCGGTGATCCGATCGTTGCCGGCGTCGCCGTACGCTGTCGTCGGCAGGCTGGTGGAGTTGGTAAACGTGTCGTTCCCCGCGTCACCCGTGAAGCGAACCGACCTGACGGACCACGAACCCCAGTGCTGGCGTGCGCCGTTAAGCTCGGCGTAGATTACCTCGCCGCTTTCCCAGACCTGCGCGGTATCCGCACTGCCGGTGCCCACCACCTGCAGTTCGGTGCCGACGAGGTTGATGCTCAAGAGCTCGCGGTGCTCGAGCGACTCGGCTTGCAGCCGACGGGCCTGGTGGTTCTGACGCGTCTTGCGTTTGCTGGACAGAAACATGATCGTACCTCCGGGTAGAGTGTTGAAGTGACCGAATGCCGCTGCCCACAACGGCTTACGCGCTCGACAGGGGGCCAGATGCCTGCCGCTCCTCCCGGAAGTGGCACACCGTTGCCGATGTCGTCGCGATTCTCTTCAGCTTCTGGTACTGGCGTTTCGGGAAATGTGACCGAAAAATCGACCGTGGCCACTCCCAGAAGCCCAGGGTGTCAGATCCCGCAGGTGCCAGAATCGGCTTTCGCGACGGTTGCAGGGCACGTGACCTGCTGTGGGGGATGCGATCGACGGTAGGGAACGCCCTCGACAGCGTTCCGAGAGGTGAAGAGGCGGGGTCTATAGCGATTCCCGGAACGCCGCAGAAGTCCGTAGTAGCGGACCTTGTGCAAGCCTCGCGCCAAGATGTGCTGGAGCAGTCGCCGCATCGGTACAGTCGTCCGCCAAGTTCTCGGGTGCAGCAGGCCGCGATGCGATGTCCGAAAGAGCCCTCTTCTGCGAGGGCATGATCACGCGGGCGTATTGGGAGGTGTCCTCAGGACCGAACCGCCGGACAACGTCCGCCAATTCAACATCCGCCTTCGGTGGGCAAACGTTGGAGTCAACCATGGCTGGGCCTCCTTCCCTCGAAGAGGCCGTCGGTGGTCTCTCGGAGCAGTTGGCGAAGCTGGTCACGCAAGGGTTCGGTGAGGTAGGTGTAGATCTCCGTGGATTGCAGGCTCGAATGCCCCAGCAAGATCTGGATGATGCGGATGGCGCGATGTAGTCCAGCGTGCCACTTCGCAAGCGTCGGGGATCCGCAGGGGACCACAAGGGTGCACCACTTCGGACAGACCCAGGCCGTGAATTCGGGCCACGCTCCTGAAACTCTCCAGTCTGTGTGCGCTGCCCCGTTTATCTTGCCGGCGGCAGGGAGGTCGTGTTACACTCCTCCTCCCGACATGTCGCAGACCGGGGGGCAAGAAGCGGATCCATCTGAAGCTTCATCGCCTTATCGCACGGCACGGAGGCCGCCGGTGTTTGCCAAACGACCGATTCGCGTCAAGCTGCTCGTGGGCCTTGGGGTGCTGCTCTTGCTGGTCGTGATCCTCTCCAGCGGCAGCCTCTACAGCACCTATTCCTACCGCAGCCTGGTTCAGGACTTGAGTTGGAGGGCCGACGAACTGCCGCTGACCGCGGAGCTGAGCCGCCGCATCCGGGATCTGCGTTTCACGCTGGGCGAGATCCGCAGCCAGGGTTCGGGCGGGTTTCCCTCGGCCGAGGCGAATCGCGTGCCGTGGCGCAAGCGCCTGATCCGCGATCAGTTTCGCACCGAACTGGCCGATGTGGCCCAGGCCGCGGCGGCCTATCGCGAGCAGTTGGAAGGCGAGGCCCACGGCGGCTCTCCCTTAACGGACTACGAGCACGAATGGCTCACGCTGCGAAAGATCGAGGCGGCGCTGGCCCGCATCCGAGAAGACAACCGCGTCCAGGACTGGATGCTCGACGACGCCATCGTGGAACGCTTCGACGGGGAACTGGAGGGCCTGCAACGCCTCAGCACCGAGTTGCCCAGCTTCCTGTACGCCAAGATCGGCAGCCTGCGCGACGACGTGCGCTCGCAGTACCGCACGCTGATCGTGGGCACGTGCACGGTAAGCGTTCTGGCCGCACTGGTTTGCGGGTTGTGCCTGAGGTTGTTCTACGGTTGGATCTTCAGGCCCTTGGGCGTGCTGATCGCTGGATCGCGCCAGGTGGCAGCGGGGAATTTCGGCTACCGCATCCCGTTGGAGACCGAGGATGAGATGGCCGAACTGGCCAAGGCCATGAACGACATGACCGCCCGTTTCCAGGCCATCCGCGACGACCTCGACCGGCAGGTCCAGGAGC
>CAZFKF010001133.1:0-2476 GCA_964518805.1 uncultured Planctomycetaceae bacterium
CCGCAAGTGCATGAGTCCCTCGAGCACCACTTGCGGCTTGCCTGCACGTGTGACCGGACCGGACACGTGACCATCCAGGCCACGCTTCGCGGCATGCTCTTTGAGAACGACTGGCTTGCTCAGGCGAGTCTCTGCGTCGACGCCGGACAGCTTGATGAAATCGCACGAACGGCCGCCAAGTTCTTCAAGGGCAAGTAGGAGTGTCGACACCGCCAGCCCGAGCATGCCGCTCGGCGGATGCCTTCCGATGTCGTCGTCGCACAGGACCGCCTCGTCGGCCTTGACATCACGGCAGGTCTCCTTGGACAAGGTCAGGTTCGCAGCCACTCGTCGCGATGTTCGGCGACGAAGGCATCGTCGGTAAGGTGCGGATACATCTGGCAAACGCGATCGATCGCTTCGCACTGGCCGGGCCCGAGGGTCTCGCGCGGATCGAGGCACCAGATGCCCTCCAGAAGCCCCTGGCGGCGGAGCACCTCGTGCAGGCCGGCGATGCAGCCGGCAAAGCCGTTGGCCGCGTCGAACAAGGCGGCGTTGGCGTCGGTCACTTCGATCGCCCGGCGTAGAAGGTCCGACGGGATCGTCCCTCCGGACCGCCCCGCCGCATGGCACGCTTCGAGCAATTCCACGGCGCGGCGCGTCCAGACCGCCCAGTGGCCCAGCAGGCCGCCCACAAACCGCCGTGTCACCACGCGGCCGTTGACCGGAAACACGTATGGGGTGAGAAGGTCGAGCACGATGTTGTCGTCGTTTCCGGTATACAGGGCGACGTCCTCGCGGCCCGACTCGACGACCGCGCGCACCACACCCAGCGTCTGGTAACGATTGAAGGGCGCGACTTTGATTGCCACCACGTTCTCGATTTCCAGGAACTGCCGCCAGAAACGGTAGGAAAGAACTCGCCCGCCCACCGCGGGCTGGAGGTAGAACCCGACGATCGGCATCGCGTCGGCCACCGTACGGCAATGCGAGATCACGGCCTCCTCGTTGGCGTCGCGAAGTGCCCCCAAACTGACAAGCCCGGCGTGAAAGCCGAGTTCATGCGCCAGGGCGGCCTCGGTCACCGCCTGTTCCGTTGGGCCGCAGACGCCGGCGATCCGCACAAGGCGTTCCTTGCGGCCGGCATCGATCTGCGAGAACTCTTCGGAAGCCAGGGCCAGAACGGGACGCAACAGACCGATCTGCGGATCGCGGATGGCGAACTGCGTCGTGTGCACGCCCACGGCCACGCCGCCCGCTCCAGCCGCCGAATAGTAGCGCCACAACGCCCGCTGCCGGCGCTCGTCAAAGCGGCGCTGGCAGTTCAGGGCCAGCGGGCTGGCCGGAATGGCGATGCCCCGCTGCAAGACCTCGTGGATTGCCGGATCGAGATGCGGGGACATCGCAAGCCTCCTCAGAACCTTCCATCGCGGGTCTGGAAGTGGGTCGGTTTGCCGTGCGTGGTTCCGCCGCGAGCCTGCCAGTCGGCGATCCATGCCATCATGCGCTCGACCGAGACCTGGGGATGCCCCAACAACTCGCATCCCAGCCGGCCATTGCTCAACAGGGCGTCGGGAGCCTCCTTGCCGACCCACGAAAGAGGTCGAGCCGAATCGCCCCATAGCTCGCCGAATCGCTCGGCCACGCGGCGCACCGAAAGGGTCTGAAGTCCCGCCAGATTGATGATGCGCGGCGGCGAGGCCGCGTGATCCAGGGCGCGGAGGGTCATGGCATTCGAGTCACCCTGCCAGATGGCGTTGAAATAGCCCATGGTCACGTCGATCGGGCGGCCGGCAAGAACTTGCTGGGCCAGATCGACCATGACGCCGTAGCGTATTTCGTGGGCGTAGTTCAGACGCAAAAGCGCCACCGGGATGCCCAACGTGCGGCTGAAGTAGGCGAAGATCCGCTCGCGTCCCAGGCAGCTCATGGCGTAGTCGCCGACCGGGCCGGGGGCGTCGTTCTCCGTGGGGCCGCCGCTTTCCGCCGGCGTCATAGCATAGACGTTACCCGTCGAATACGCCACGATGCGGCTGGCCCGAAATTTCTCGCAGACCATGCCGGGCAGATAGCAGTTCATGGCCCAGGTGGTCGCCTCCTGGCCGGTGGAGCCGAACTTCATGGCGGCCAGGTAGAGGACGTTGGCGACGTCGGGGAGTGCGTTTAGCGCCGAACGGTCGAGAAGGTCGCAGGCAATGGTCTCGATGCCGGCCGCTTCGAGATCGGCCCGCACGCGCGGCGACGAGAATCTGGCCACGCCGAAGATTCGTCGCGGGACGTCCGCCAAATCGCTGGCCCGACGGGCCATTCGCGCCAGGCTGGGGCCGATCTTGCCGCCCACGCCCAGCCCGATCAGATCGCCCTGCAAGCGTTGCATCGTGTCAACCACTTCGGCGCTGGGGCGGCTGAGGAGTTCTTCGAGGTCTGCGACGTCGTCGATTCGGTCCGGGAGTGGCGGGTAAGCCTGCCGGCTATGCATGGAATCCCTTTCCGCTCG
>CAZFKF010001134.1:0-2476 GCA_964518805.1 uncultured Planctomycetaceae bacterium
GACCAGCGAACCTGGTGCCGACGTCGGCATGGACTCGATTGCGGACAAGCCGGAGAAGAAGAAAAAGTCATTGGACGACTGATAGTCGCGAAGGATGTCAAGGATGACTCGCTGTGCCGGTTGGAAGGTCGTGTTCCATTTGTCTTTGGGGTGGGCGCTCGCGGCAGGCGGCGTTTGGGCCGCCGAGCCCGATCCGCGAGGGGCGCCAGCCCAGCCACAGTCGTCCGCGCCCGTCGTGCACATTGTCCGCGCGGGAGAGCGGCTGGAAATGCTGATCAACACCAGTCGCATTCTAACGCTCCCGAATCGCATTCCGCAGGCCATGGTCGGCAACCCGGACCTGCTCACGCTGACCGCGCTGTCGCCCACGCAATTCCAGATATCCGCGAAGAAACCCGGCGTCACCCAGGTCAATCTGTGGGACGAGAAACAGCGGATCCACACGGTTGACGTGCTGATTACTGGAGATGCGAGGGAGTTGACGTCGATTCTGACCAGCGAGTTCCCGTCGGCCGCCGTCAAGGTGCGTCCCGTCTCGAACGGCGTCTTGATTTCCGGCTACGTCGATCGGCCGGACGACGTGGATCGCATCAAGCAACTCGCCGAAGAGTACTACCCGAAAGTCATCAACAACATCACCGTTGTTGGCGTGCAGCAGGTGCTGTTGCATGTCAAGGTGTACGAAGTCTCGCGAACCAAGCTGCGGAACTTGGGATTTGATTTCTACCAGGGGGCCACGGCCGCCGGTGAAGTGGCGTCGAGCATCAGTGGAATCCTCGCTGGCGGGACCTCGTCGGCACTGACCGGCGGTTCCACGTTCGCGTTCAAGGCGGTTAGCGGCGGAACCAGCTTCTTCGGGGTCCTCAACGCCCTACACCAATGTGATATGGCCAAGCTCCTTTCCGAGCCAACCTTGGTGACGCAAAGCGGCCGCCCGGCCTGCTTTCATGTGGGCGGGGAGATCCCTTACCAGTTGTCGCAAGGGCTCGGCACCATTTCCATCGAGTGGAAGAAGTATGGGACGCGGGTCGATTTCGTACCTTTTGTGCTCGGCAACGGACGGATTCGGCTCGAGGTTCGCCCTGACGTGAGCGAGATCGACAACAGCCGCAACACCTATACCACCGCGGTGCCGGCGATCCGGTTCCGCACGGCCGACACCGGCGTCGAACTCGATACAGGACAGACGCTTGCCATCGCAGGACTTGTGCAGACCCGAATCGAGGCCCAAAACCGCGGACTGCCCTGGGTTTCCGATCTACCCTATGTCGGGGCGATGTTCCGCCGCGTGAAGGAAGAGAACAACGAAATCGAGACCCTGATCCTGGTGACGCCGGAAATCGTGGAAGGAATGGACCCCCACGAGGTGCCGCCGTGCCTGCCTGGAACAGCCACGCGCAGCCCCACGGATTGGGAACTCTACATGCTTGGCAAGATCGAGAGACCCAACAATTGCCCGGAGGGCATGGGGGCCTCGGATGCCAACGGCATGCCACTCCGCGCGGGTCAAGAGTCGTTCGATGGGGCTGAGGTCATTCCCCAGCCTCCCGCCGCGTCAAGGCCGCAGGCCCCCACTCCAGCGCGGCCCGAGCCGAGGGTGCAGTCCGGCTCGATGAATGGTGGAAGCGCCGCGACTCCCAAGAAGGCTACCTCTGCAGGACGCGTTGGCACCAACCCAGCTAATCCGCACGATCGTTCCAGTGTGTCGCAATCGGGCGGGGCGCCCGGCGACTCGGACAAATCGGGTGGCCTGCCAGGTTTTCACGGGCCGATTGGTTACGACATGGGTGAATGAGGTCATGTAGGACAGGTTCTCTCTGCGTGTCTTGCGGCACGCCGAACGGCTGTGGCAAGACACGCGACTGGCCGCCGATCAACGGCCAGCGGCGCGTGGACTGTCTGCGGTTTGGCACTCCATGAGTAACGTACTCCGGCTCGCAATTGTCGATCCCAACGACTCCACGCGCGAAGCGTTGAAGAACGCTTTGCTCGGCATGGACACCGTCTGGCTCGAAGCCGAGTGCTCGCGCTACGAGTTCTTCGCCGACGTCATCGCCCAGACGAGTCCCGATATCGGCATCGTAGCGCTCGATGCCGACCCGCAGAAGGGGCTGGATCTTGTGGCCAAGTCGGCCGAGTCCTCGCCGGACTGCTCGGTCCTCGTCGTCAGTTCGTCCAGCGACGGCAACCTGATACTTCAGGCCATGCGCGCTGGCGCCAAGGAATTCCTCACCCAGCCCGTACGCATCGAGGATTTGGCGGGCGCCCTGGGAAGGATCGGCGAACGCCGTTTTGGCAAGGGGGAGAAGCGGACCCGGGTTAGCCAAGTCATTGCCATTGCCGGGGCGACCGGCGGGGTGGGGACGACGAGTCTGGCCGTGAACCTCGGCTGCGTTCTGGCCCAGTCGCCCAAGAACTCGGCCGTGCTGATCGACCTCGATCTGTGCCTCGGCGACGCCGATGTCTTCCTCGACGC
>CAZFKF010001135.1:0-2473 GCA_964518805.1 uncultured Planctomycetaceae bacterium
GATTGACCTTCCGCCACTGGTCGGTCGGCTTGAGTACGACGGTGGTTTCCATCATGGAGAATGGTGCGGGGTCGGTCGAGGTTTCTGCCCGGCCCGCCTTGCCGAAGACCCGCTCCACCTCGGGGAACTGCCGCAACTGCTTGTCCATCGTTTGCAGGAGTTGCTGGGCCTCCGCCACCGAGATGCCCGGCACGGTCGTGGGCATGTAAAGCAGCGTGCCCTCGTACAAGGGCGGCATGAACTCAGAGCCCAACTGGAAGTAGACCGGGATGGTCGTCAGCACCAGGATCAATGCCACGATCAAGGTGATCGCCTTGTGACGCAGGACGAAGTTGCACGCTGGCTCGTAGACGCGGAAGAGCCGCTTGCTGATCGGGTGCTGCTCCTCGGGGAAGTAGCGGCCCACGGCCACCGTGTTCCACAGCCCCGAGAGCCAGCGCGGCCGGAACGTATGGTAATCCATGCGGGTGAACATCATCCGCATGGCTGGGTCCAGCGTGATGGCCAAGATGGCTGCAATCGCCATCGCCAGGTTTTTCGTGTAAGCCAACGGCTTGAACAACCGTCCTTCCTGGTCCTCCAGTGCGAAGACCGGCAGGAAGGCGACCGCGATTACCAACAGCGAGAAGAACACCGAAGGCCCCACCTCCTTCAGCGCCTGCAAGCGAACTTCGTGAAAGTCGCCTTTCCGGCCCCCGGCAATCCATTCCTCCAATCGCTTGTAGGCGTTTTCCACCTCGACAATCGCGCCGTCCACGAGCACGCCGATCGAGATGGCGATCCCGGTGAGCGACATGATGTTCGAGGTCAGCCCCATGAAATAGAGCGGGATGAACACCAGCACCACGGAAACCGGAATCGTCAGGATAGGGATGATCGCCGAAGGGATGTGCCAGAGGAAAACCAGTATAACCAGGCTGACGATGATGACTTCAAGGACCAGTTCTTCCTTGAGGGTGTCGATCGCCCGTTCGATGAGCGTCGAACGGTCGTAGGTGGTGACGATCTCGGCACCTTTGGGGAGCGACGGTTTGATTTCTTCCAGCTTCTCCTTGACCCGCTCGATGACATTCAGGGCGTTCTCGCCGGCCCGCATGATGATAATGCCGCCTACGGTGTCCCCCTCGCCATCCAGGTCGGCGATTCCCCGGCGGATTTCAGGTCCGAGGGTAACGGAACCGAGGTTCTTGACCAGGATGGGCGTTCCCTGTTTGTCCGTTCCCACGACAATCTGTTCGATGTCCTCGACGCTCTTCACATAGCCCCGCCCGCGGACCATGTACTCCGCGCCACTGAACTCGACCAGTCGCCCGCCTACATCGTTGTTGCCGTCCCGGATCGCCTGGACCACGGTAGAGATCGGAATGTTGAAGGCCAGCAACTTGGTGGGATCAATGTTGACCTGGTACTGCTTCTGGAATCCGCCGATCGAAGCCACCTCGGCCACGCCAGGAACGGATTGAAGCTGGTAGCGGAGATACCAGTCCTGGACAGAGCGCAGTTGGGCCAGGTCGTTCTGGCCGGTCTTGTCAACCAGGGCGTACTGATAGACCCAGCCCACGCTCGTCGCATCCGGGCCTAGCTCCGTCTGGACCCCTTCCGGCAGCCTGGGGAGGATTTTCGAGAGGTACTCGATCGTGCGGCTGCGCGCCCAGTAGAGGTCGGTTCCGTCCTCAAAGATCACGTAGACGTAGGAGAAGCCGAAGTCAGAGAACCCGCGAATGGCCTTGATGCGCGGGGCACCCAGCATCGCGGTGACGATGGGGTAGGTGACCTGATCCTCAATAATGTCAGGGCTACGGTCCCAGCGGGAGTAGATGATGACCTGGGTATCGGACAGGTCGGGAATCGCGTCCAGCGGCACCTGGCGCATCCAATGGTAGGCCCCGGCGATGGCCACCAGCGTGAAGATAATCACCAGATACTTGTTGCGGGCGCTGAATTCGATAATGCGGTCGATCATGGCCTGGTTCAGGCTTTCGGGCCTGTCCTAGTGCTTCATCTTGGAATGATCCATGCCGGGCATCTCTTGCCCGCCGTGGCCGGAATGGTCCTGGGCTGGTGCCTTCTGCCCACCCTGGCCGGCAGGCTCGGCGGCGGGAGTCTTCTTGCCCCCATGCCCGCCGTGCTGCATACCTGCCATGCCTCCTCCGCCGAGTCGGATGCGGCTCTCTGAATCAATCAGGAAGTTGGCGGAGGTTACAACCTGCTCGGCTTCCTTGAGACCTTCCAAAACTTGAAAGCGATCGCCGAACTGAATGGGACTGATCTTCACCGCCACCGGCACGAAATGGTCGTCAGGCTCGACACGGTAGGCAATATCCCGCTCGCCGGTTCGCAAGATAGCGGAAGTTGGCACGAGCAAGCCCTCGCCCATCGGATGCCTGATGGAAATCTGGGCGAACATTCCCGGTTTGAAAATGCCCTGCTGGTTGGGCAACTCCACCCGCACCTGCACCGTCCGCGTGACTTC
>CAZFKF010001136.1:0-2472 GCA_964518805.1 uncultured Planctomycetaceae bacterium
AACGAACCTGCTCGCCATGATGAAGGAAGGCGGGCCGCTGATGTGGCCGCTCGCCCTGTGCTCGGTGATCGGCCTGGCGTTCGTCTTCGAGCGACTCGTCAGTCTGCGCCGCTCGCGCGTCGTGCCCAAGGCGTTCGTGACCCGGTTCCTTGCCCAAGTTCGCGAAGGGAGCCTCGATCGCGAACGCGCCCTCGCCGTGTGCGGTGAGAACGACTACCCGATCAGCGAAATCTTCGCCGCTGCCTCGCGCAAATGGGGGCGCGCGGGCATGGAAGTCGAACAGGCCATCATGGATGCCGGAGAGCGTGCCACCAACGGGCTGCGCAAGTACATCCGCGTGTTCACGGCGTTGGCCGTGATGGGACCGCTGCTGGGCCTCCTGGGAACGGCTATGGGCATGATCCAAGCTTTCAACGCCGTGGCCACCTCCGACGTCGCCGGACGGCAAGAATTGCTGGCCAAAGGAATCAGTCAGGCCCTGTTGAATACAGCGTTCGGGCTGGCGATTGCCATTCCAGCCCAGAGCTTCTACTTCTTTCTCGTCAGCCGAGTCGACCGGCTGGTGATCGAAATGGACTCGCTCGGCCAGGAACTCGTGCAGTTGATCTCGGCCGAAGAGATCCAATACAAGGAAGAAGGCCGCGCTGCACGCGGCGAGGGACGGGCTGGGAAAGTGCGACGGACTGCAAGCAAAGGCGTCGCTGGAGACCAGGAGAGTTAGGCTTCGAATGGCGATGAACGGAAGCCGGTCAGAGGACGGAGGGCAAAATATGGAGAAGGTCTGCTCGGGGCCCCGGGTCTTCTGCGCCAGGACTCCCGACTCTTGCCGTCAATTCCAGGCCGCCCCAGCCGCGACGGGTAGTTCGCCATGCCGCTGAAAACCACACCCGACGAACCGCCGGCGATCAATATGATCCCAATGATTGACATGATGTTCAATCTGATCATCTTCTTTCTCGTCGGGACCGAGTTCGCCTCGATGGAACGCAACATCGCACTGCGAGTGCCCGAGGTCGCCGACAAGGGAGCGTTGACCACGGCGCCGGAACGCCGCGTGGTCAACGTCTTCCGCGACGGGACGATTACGCTGGACGAGAAGACGGTGAGCTTGCAGGAATTGGTGCGGCAACTCGCCGCGGCTCGCGCCGAGTATAGCGATTTGGGAGTGCTCGTTCGCGGCGACGCCCAGGGGGTGTTCCAGAACGTCGCGGAAGTGCTCAACGCGTGCAAGCAGGCAGGAATCCAGGAACTGGGAATCACCGTTCGGCTGATTCCCCCCGAGAAATGATCGATGGGTAGCACACGCCTCGACAGGCTGATGGATTTCGTCCGCGGCCCTGACCTTGTTCTTGGGGTGGTGTGGCTTGGGCTGACGGTGCTGGTCATCGTTCTGTTGGTGTTGATGTATACGCGCTGGGGCAGCCTCAATGTCCTGCGCAAGTGCCTGGCGCTTTCCGTGGCCGCGCATCTGCTCCTGGGTGTCTATTCCACCACGGTGTATGTCGCCCCGGCGATGCCGTTCTTGCGCGATCCGGTCATTCGCGTATCGCTTTCCGAGAAGTCTTCCGAACCGCGGAGTCTCGGCAAGGCGGCGGACGGAGCGAAATTGCCTTCGGGCAAACTGGCGGCGGACTCGCGGCCGTGGGAGACCTATTCCTCGGATGCCGGGCCGGCCCTGGTACCCGTGGATTCGCCAAGGATGCCGAGCCGCGATCTTCCTCAGCCAGAGCGGAGTCCGATGCTTGTGTCGGGCGATCTTGTCGGCATGCCCTCGTTGACGGAGCGACCGCTGGTGGCCGTTCCTGCCCCTAATGCCGCGTCAATGCCGCCGTCGAATTCACCGTTGCCCCAGCCCCAGGCCAGCACGCGGATCGAAGCGATCCAGGCGCCCCCAGCACAGAGCCGGGCTGGCGCCCGCGCGGCAGTCGGCGGCGGGCCGGGAGTCGAACGGCTCATGCCCATCGAACGCGGGGCGCGATCGCCATCGCGAGATTCCAATCCCGGAATGCCTTCATCCTTGTTGGAACGGCCCCTGGCCATGCCGCGTTTGAGCGAATCGCACCGCTCGCCTGACGCCACGCCGTCGGCCGCGATACTTGGTGATGCCGGCCAGGCGAAGCCGGCAGCCAAGCCGGCCGAGGCCGTACCGGCGTCGTCCGGCGTCGCGCCGCAAGGGACACCGAACTCCGACGCTGCATCGCCCCACTCGTCGGCCGCGACGATGGACCCGCCCGCCGTTGCGTCGGCCACAAGTCGCCTGAAACCGCCTTCCATGGTTGATCCCGAAACGGCCGGTTCCGCGGGGCAAGGGCAAGGCAACCAGCCGGGAGCAGGAGGAAGTGGAGCGTCCTTGGGACCGGCTCAACTCCCTGGCGGCATGCAAGGACGCAGCGACTATCGGGTTCCCGAACTGTATCGAATGCGGGTCGCCCCAAACCGTTCGCAACTTTCCGAGCGCGCGGGTGCGACGCC
>CAZFKF010001137.1:0-2461 GCA_964518805.1 uncultured Planctomycetaceae bacterium
GCGCGTGCATTGTCGAACAGGATGCGATTCGGCCGCAGTGGATCGTCGAGGAAGCGATCCGGCTGGGGGACCGCGACAGCTGGATCGAAGCTCGTCCCGTCTGCGGCGGCCAGCCCCTGTTCGAATACCAACTCGACTACGGTCCGGAATCCCCCATCGTGCCACGAACCTGCGCGATGCAGCTATCTCCCGACGCGTTTCGTCGCGAGTTGGCGCCGTGCCGCACGTTCATGCTCAAGGCCGAGGCCGACTGGCTGGTCGCGCGCGGCATCGGTCGCCGCACCCGGATTCAGGATCTGTTGATCTACGGCGCCGATGGACCGATCGACAATCACGAGCGATTTCCCGATGAGTGTGCCCGGCACAAGTTGTTGGACATGGTCGGTGACCTGACTCTGGCCGGGTGCGACCTGGTGGGCGCTTTCACGGCTCACCGCAGCGGCCATCGTCTGAACGCCGAGTTGGTGCGCGTGCTCGCCAGCCGTTCGGAAGGGATGGACCGGCAGAAGCGTTGCGCGTGAGAGGCAGCATATCCAATTGAAAACGGCAGACATCAACGATCAAGTATCGGAGGCCGGTTATCAGGCACGGGGCGTCGGTACGAGGTCAGCCAAGGTACAGGGACACCGCGACCACGTCTTTCGACTTGATATGTGACATCTGCAATTCGACATCTGCAATCGAGTAGGATACGGACGACGCCGGAAGGCAACCCTCCGGCAGAAGACCCAGGAGCCGCGACGATGGCCACTTATGTTGCCGACAACGTCTACATCGATCCCCGGGCCGAAATCGACGACGAAGTGGAGATTGGCCCGTTCTGCGTGATCGGCCCGCGGGTCCGCATCGGCCGCGGCACTCGGCTGGAAAACAATGTTACGGTGATGGAAAACGTCACCATCGGTGATTTCAACCATATCTACCCGGGCGCGGTTCTCGGCGGGGCGCCGCAAGACATCAGCTATTGCGGGACCGATACCAAGGTCGTCATCGGGAATCACAACGTCATCCGCGAGTGCGTGACCATCAATCGGGCCACGGAGAAGGAAGATGGGGTCACCTCGCTGGGCGACCACAACTTTCTGATGGCCTGCTCGCACGTGGCGCACGACTGCCGGTTGGGAAACCACATCATCCTCACCAACGGCGTCCTCTTGGGCGGCCACGTGCACGTGCACGACTACGCCTCGCTGTCGGGCGGTGCGGCAGTGCATCACTTCGCCACCATCGGCTGCTACAGTTTTGTGGCCGGGCTGAGCGGCGTGCGGCATGATGTGCCCCCGTACATGCTGGTGGAAGGCGTACCGGCCCGCCCTCGGTGCATCAACGTCGTGGCCCTCAAACGCAACAACTTTTCGGGCGAAGTGATCGATTGTCTTGCCGAAGCCCACCGGCTGCTTTACCGGGCCAAGATGGGGCTCGAACACGCCCGGGAAATCCTCCGCTCCAACGGCCAGCTCGTCCCCGACGTACAGCACTTGCTGGAGTTCGTGGACGACCAGCACCAAGGCCGTCATGGACGGGGACGCGAACGCAGGAGAGCAGCGTGAGAAAACTACGCGTAGCGGTCATCGGCGCCGGGCGTTTGGGCGGATTCCACGCCCAAAAGCTGGCCCGCTTCTCCGACGCTGACCTGGTGGCAGTCGTCGATCCGGTGGAAGAGTCTTGCCGGCGCGTCGCCGCCGCCTGCGGAACTCAAGGGCTGGCCGATCACGGCTCCCTGCTGGGGCATATCGACGCGGCGATTGTCGCGGCACCTACCCAGCAGCATTTCGCCATCGCCTCCGACTTGCTGAACTGGGGCGTTCATCTGCTGGTTGAGAAGCCGCTCTGCGCCACGGCAGCGCAGGCCGACGAATTGGTCCGGTTGGCCAAACGCAACGGCGCGGTGCTCCAGGTGGGGCACGTCGAGCGGTTCAATCCGGCGCTGACCGCAGCCGTGGCCCACGTTGTCGGCCCGAAGTACATCGAAGCCGTTCGCGCCGGCAGCTTCACCTTTCGATCCATGGACGTCGGCGTGGTCCTGGATCTGATGATTCACGACCTCGATCTGGCCGTTTGGCTGACCGGCTCTGCGGTGCGAAGAATCGACGCCATGGGCCTCTCCGTCCTCGGAGGACACGAGGACGTGGCCAACGCCCGCATCGAGTTCGAGTGCGGCTGCGTGGCAATGCTGAGCGCCTCGCGGGTGAGCTACGAGTCGGCACGGCGCATGCACGTTTGGTCGGCGGGCGGATTCGCAGGGGTGGATTTTGCCACGCGCACGACCACGTTCGTTCATCCCAGCGAGGCACTCTTGCGGCGCGAACTCGACGTGGCCGCGCTTGCAGCCGACCCCCTTCAATACAAGAACGAGATCCTCAAGACGCACCTGCGGCAGGATGTCAGACAATTCGACGCGTTTGACGCCCTGGAGGTGGAGATTGGCGACTTTCTGCAGAGCATCCAGAAGCAGCGTTCG
>CAZFKF010001138.1:0-2455 GCA_964518805.1 uncultured Planctomycetaceae bacterium
CGGACTTCTTGCCTGCGGCGAGTTCGTACCCCAGATACACGGTGCCAGGATCGATCCGATAGCCCATGGGCTTCTTATCGCCGGAGTCGATTTGAGGGGTCTCGGGCAGATAGCCCACCAAGAGCACCTTTCGGTTTTCCCAGGTGATCCTCTGCTGAAGCGTGGCCACGAGGTGGGCGACCAGCGTCAGACGCCGATCCTTCCCCAGGCGCTCGACGTAGTCCTGCGGCATGTCGACGGCGGCAAAGTCGGACGACCAGAAGTCGCTCATGTTCGCCGTGCGGTGCGTGACCATAAGGTTGAAGCCCATGTCGCGCATCAGTTTTCGGGTCTCGTCGCCGAGCCGGGCCAATTCGGCGGCCGTCTTGGCCTCTTCCCGATTCATGCTGTCGCGCATGGCGGTCACCTGCGTTTCCAACTCGCCGACCTGGACGAGCCATCCGTCGATCTGGTTTTGCGTCTCCTGCTGGTACGCTTCGACGAGCATCGGCCCGGCCACGAAGAGCGTCACGGCAATCAGCACCGCCACGAGGCTCAGCAGGAAGTTGACCTTGCGATACCCGATCTCGGCCAAGAGCAATCTGAACGTGGACATGGCTCTATTCCCTTCCCTCTGCGTCTCCGTGGCGGATTCGGCGGTGCTGCGCGATGAAGTCTCTCTCTTCGTGCCGGACGGGTCGGAGACCCATCCTACGGTTGTGGCTTTTCCAGGCCGAACTGCACGAGGCGGCGGTAGAACCGCGGTCGGATCAAGCCGAGCAGCTTGGCGGCCTTGGTCTTGTTGCCTTTGGCCCGTCTCAGGGCACGAACGTACAATTCGCGATCGATATGGGCCAGGAAGTCCTCCAGGACGATTCTCTCTTCCGGCCGGCGCGGATGTGCGGCGGCCGCGCGGGCCACGTGGATCTGTTCGGGCAGGTCTCCGGGGACGATCTCCGCCCCTTCGGCCCGTTGGTGGGCGCCGTGGATGACTTGCGCCAACTCGTCGACGTTGCCCGGCCAGGGATAGGCATCCAGGCTGTCCAAGGCCTCGCTCGAAAGGCCCGCGATCTGCTTGCCTCCCCGCGCGTTGGCCTCTTCTACGAATAGTTGGGCCAACAGAGGCACGTCGCCGCGTCGCTCGGCCAGCGGCGGCAACCGGATGGTGAGAATGGTAAGCATCGCGGCGAGATCGTCGCGGAACTCACCCTTGCGGGCCAGATCCAACAGATCATGCCGAGCTGTGGCAATGACTCGCAGGGGAAACGACGGGCAGGACAACGGCTTCACCATCTCGGCCTGGGACTCGGGCGCAAGCTGATCGACGTCGTTGAGCAACAGCGTGCCACGGCCTGGCGCTTCCTGGGGGAAACTCGGGGTGCCGATGGCGGCCAGCGTCGAGGCGATCAGATCGGCCGGCAGCACCGTACAGGCCAACGGCACCAGCGGGCCGCTCGTCTGGCCGCTCGCCGCATAGTGAATGGCCTGGGCCGCGTGCTGGCGTCCGCTTCCCGCCGGGCCGACGATCAGCACGCTTGCACGACTGCCGGCCGCGACCTCCATCTGCACCCGCGCCCGACGAATCGCCGGACTATTGCCGACAAACCGATCCATGCGATAGTTGTCGGCACGTTGATGCCGGAACGTGCGGAGTCGCTCGTGCAGTTGGGCCGCCTCGGTGGAGCACGCCGGTTCATGCTCTGCGTCGGCGTCGGAGGCCTCCTCCGAATCCACCAGGGCCAAGATTGCCGTCGGGCCGGCGCTTTGGCCCGGCAACGGTACGAACCGTGCCTTGCGCCGGCTGAGTCGGCCGTCGGCCTGCGTCGCGCTCACGATCCCTCGTCCCTCGCCGCGCGTCGTCGCTTCCGGGGGCGGGCACAATCCGGCAGCTACGGGATCGGCATTCCCGTTGCCCGCGACTGCAAACACGCAGCGTTTTCCCTGAATCGCGTCCGCGGCGCAGCCAAGCCACTCAAGGCAGGCAGCATTGCAGAACATCACCGTTTGCTCTTCGTCAAGCACGTAGAGCGGTTGCGCGACGGCATCCAGCAGCCTCGCCAGTTCCAATGCGCCTGGTCTTCCTCGGGCCATGAATAGGAAGTGGGGGTTGAGGAATAGGGGCTAGGGATAGAACGGTGAACGCTTGAACGCACAAACGAATGGCGCGCAGGAATCCGACTCCATCGATTCCGCGCCATTCGATCAGGCCAGGCAGAACGTCATCCCGCGGCTCGATGCAATCGCGGTGGAGGCAGTCTGCCTTCAAAGGCCTATTGTAGTCGGTCCGGGGCCAGTTGTCCTGTATCCGGTCCCGCCGACTGCGTCGCGATAGCGGGAGAAGCCTTCTGCGATTTGGCGGCGACCCGCGGGCTGGACGTGCTGGCCCACCCAAGCCATGGCCCCGGCGAGAAGCCGATGAGCACTACGGTGAGCACCGCGCAGGCCATCGCCGCAACCACGGGGCCGCCAATCCCTT
>CAZFKF010001139.1:0-2454 GCA_964518805.1 uncultured Planctomycetaceae bacterium
GGATCTGGGATCGCTGCAAACGACCTGGGTGGCATGGGTCGCGCGCGGCTGCCCGGCTTTCCAACAACAGCCCAGGTCTGCGCCGCAGGGCCTGCCGGCTCAAGCCCCGGTCCTGGCGGCCAAAGAGCGCTTGCCGCGTCCCGAGCCCAATCTGATTTGGCACGTAGCGGCAGGCAATCGCACGACACAGCCCACCGGCGAACTGATTCCCATCGTACGTCCCGCGCGACGATCCGACGCGTCTGACGCGACCGCCGTCGCGCGCAGCGCGAATCCGTCCTCCGTCAACGCCGCACCCAAGACGCCGCCGGGGCGCCAGACCGCCGAGCCCAACGCAATGGCCAGCGTGGCCCAAAACCCCGAGACACGCGGTGTGCCGCCGATCCGCGTCCAGAGCACCCGCCCGCAGCCCATCGAACAGCCGCGGCAGATCATTCTGGAGTGGAGCAAACCGTAGTTGGATCACTTTCCTTGGACCACGCGGTACAGTCCATGCCGGGTTTTTCCGCCGTCTGTGGACCAGGCGGACATGCCGCCGCCGAGAGGAAGACGCAACGTCATGTTCCGACCGGCGTCGAAGAGCTTGATCCATTGCGCGTCGCGCCCGGTCTCCGCTTTCAGGACACATCGCTAAGATTTGACACGGATGCTTGCGGCAAACCGACGAAGGCTAGGGAGTCGTTCATGAATCGCCCTTTCACGCGGATCCTGTCTCTCCTGGTGGCCACGCTCGCAGTTCAAGGGGCTGGCATCGTCGGGCCCTCGCCGCAGCGGGCCGTGTCGGGAAACGGATGGAGCTTTGCGTTCACCCTCGCGCAGGACTTCGGATCGAAAAGTCTCGCCGGCGGGATCGCCATGGGCGAGACACCGAGTCGCGACGGACGCGCGCGCCTGGTCGTCGTCACGCCAGAGCGATTCAAACGCGACCTCCAACCTTTCGCGGACTACCGGCGCTCGGATCTCGAAGTGGAAATCGCGACACTGGAGGAGATTCTCAAGACCAACCCGGGCGTCGATGATCCCGAGAAGCTCAAGCGAGCCCTGTATGGCGCGTGGAAAGAGCGTCACGCTCGCTACGTGCTGCTGGTGGGTGACGCTTCCGTCTTGCCGGTGCGCTACATGGTACTCGATCGCATCACTCCCGCTGCCTTCGACTACGCCTTCTACCCCAGCGACCTCTACTACGCGGATGTGGCCAAGCCGGACGGCAGCTTCGACGATTGGAACGCCTGCAAGGAGGGCTTTCACGCCGGGTATTATGGCGAGGTCCGCGGGGAGAAGAACAAGGCCGACCCGATCAACTTCGACCACGTGGATTACTGCCCGGAACTGGCGGTTGGACGCTGGCCGGTGAACTCGTCCGGGCAGCTCCGAACGATCGCGGCCAAAACGATCGCCACCCAGAGGCGCCTGCGGGCGATGCCCAACGAAGGCCGCCGCGCGGCGTTTGTCGCCGTGGGCGGTTGGGTCGACAGCCGGGCAGAGATGGATCGGATGGCAGCCTTCTTCCCCAGCAACTGGGCGATCGAGAAGCGGTATGACAGCCCGGACCGGAAGCAGACAACCGCGCGGCCGCCCGACGAACCGGAACTCCTGGGATTGCTCAATGGCGGTGTGGATCTGATGTTCCACGCCGGACACGGAACCGATACCTGTTGGGAGCGTTGCCTCTTCATGAACCATCTCGGTCACGTCCACAATGCCTCTCGATTGCCGGTGATGATCTCCGCCGGGTGTAGCACGGCGCGCTTCGCCACGTTGCCGCCCTACGAGGGTTACCTGGACGTCCATGGCGTCGAGCACAAGGGAACGGATCGCGGCGAAGTGTTCAAGGCGCCGCCGCCGCCACCCTCGCCCTATCAAACCGGCCGGTTCAATCCGCCGGGATTAGGCAAGCAACTCCTCGTCGCCGGGCCTGACGGAGCGGTGGCCTATATCGGCTGCAATACGGGAAGCCAGCCGTGCGGACGGACGCTGCTTGAGGGCTTCGCGAAGGCCTGGGGACAGGGCAAGGAGTCGCGACTGGGCGATTACTGGGCGGAGGCTGTGAGATATTACTTCGAGAAAGAACGGCTGTCTCATCTCAAACCGACTGCCGACTGGTATCCCCCGAGCGTCTTCTTCCAGGGAATGAAATTCATGCTCTACGGCGACCCTTCGCTGCGATTGCGTCCTTGACCTGGAATCGGAATCGCCGGATCCCCGTCTCCGATCGCGCGACGAGGGGCAGAAGTGCGAGGCCGGCTTTCGGGCTGTCGCACGCCCGCTCGTTGCGCAGGAGTCCGCCGGTTGGCTACGGCCTCAATTCAAACGTCTGCGGCCCCTCGTCGCTGGCCTTGCATTCGACCACAACACGGCCGACAGCGTCGCTTCGCACCACTTCGGCCTGCGCTCCGTTTCGATGAACCTTGTATTCGGTACTCGGGGGAAGATCGTAGAGCGCGTGCGTAACCG
>CAZFKF010001140.1:0-2450 GCA_964518805.1 uncultured Planctomycetaceae bacterium
GGCCTTGACCATATTACGGCACGGCTACGCCTGACCTAACTTTGCAAAAGTCCAGGTAGAAGGTGCCACAGATGTTCAAGTGCGAGAAGTCGATGTGCCAATGGCGGTGCGGCCGGCTGGGCTGATGAAAGCCCTTCCCCTTCCGCTCGTTCGAAGGCGAAGGCCGCCCAAGGCGATCGGCCGCCTTCAAGATCCGGTACACGCCGGCCGGACTGGCCGCCGCCACGTCGTCGTCGAGCATCATGAAGGCCAGCCGGCGATAGCCCTCCAGCGGATACTCTCGCTCGTAATCGAGGATCGCCTTCTTCTCCTCGTCGGTCAGCCAGTGATCGCGGGGGACCTGGGCGTTGTGCTCGTTGACCTTGCCGTAACGCTTCCGCCAGTCGTAGAACTTCGAGAGGCTGATGCCCATCACTATGATTTTATCAGCCGCTTGGTGTCGCCGCAGCAGCACCACGGTCACGACCAAGGTTGGATGGTCCTCCCTCCGAGAACGGGGCGTGACCGCTCATTCTCTCCAATCCAACTGCTCGATTGTGTCCGCAGCAGCCGCTACGCCGCTCCTCCCCAAGAACTTCCCTGGAACTTCCCGGCACGCACGCCTGACGGCCTCCGATCCAATACCTTTTGCCTCGGGCCGGGGGTAGAATTGCTGGATACAAAGTCCCGGCAGGAGCGAAAGCATGGACAACGTTACCTACGAGAAGGTTGATCCGCTGATCGACGAAGTGGCCGAGGAGATCGGCAAGGTCTTGGATTCGGCCGAACTCGAAGTGCTTCGGAAGCGGATGACCGAACTCGCCAAGGCCCTCGGAAGCCGATACTCCGTCAGCCTGGCTATGAATGTCGAGCTTTTCGACTCGAAAGAGGAGCGGTGTCTGCCTCTGCTGCAAATGGGCTTGTCCGGCTTTGAAAAGAGCGATCTCTATCACGCTACGAACGACTCCTCGCCCCAGAGGTACGTCGTCGATGGCGAAATCGAGGTTGTCCCGCATGATCGGTGTCCCAAGTGCTGGGGCGTCTGGGACTTCAAGTTTGACAATCCGAGTTGCCGGACATACGGGGCAACGCTGGGTGTCGGCGTGAAGGTACTTCTCGACTCGGACGTTTGCCCGCACTGCGAGAAGGGTAAGGTCTCGATGGCCAGCCCGATCTGCGAGGAGTGTGGGTACGAAGTCAACCTGAGTTACGTGACCTGGGGATAGCGGCTCTTCCGTGGCGGCCCTTCAGCACTCAGGTGGGGTGCCCCCGGCCGTTACTCCACCTTCACGATGGATCGGATCGACGGGATCACGGCCTCATCGACCTGGACTCCCAACGCCCGAAGCTCGTCGGCTTCGAGACGATTCGCATATCCGGCGACTGCGGTGGCTCGGCTGCGGCCATCGTCAGCGCAAGGCACCCCGTATACCTCCTGAGTAAAGTGGCAAGACTGTGTGCCACATCTCAGGAACGCGATCGTGCTTCGGGAAACTGCATGAGGATTATCGGCGTCCCTGACGCGGATGTCTCCGGCAGTTTGCATCCCCCCGACACGTGACCTACCCTTCTTCAGTCGCGCTCGTGCCGCCTTCGCGACTGCATTGTCGCACCCCTTTGGAGAAACCACCCATGGCAGACACGTTCCAGTACCGCCCGGACATCATCGCCAAGACCCGCATCCCCGGTCATTGCTTCGTCGACTGGAGTTTCACGGCGAAGTTCGTGCCGCCGGCCGTGTTCCTCGGCGCGCAGGCGGTCCTGGCCCCAATGATCTACGCGAAGGGCAACTGGACCTCACTGGTGACCGTTCTCTTCCTGCTGACTTTTATCGTTCCGGCGGCCACGGCGATCCTCGGTCGGTGGTATCGTCCGATGCGGGTCATTCACCCGCTGCTGGCCTACGCCGTTCTCGTTCCGCTGGCTTGGGCGGGCGGCGTTGGCGGGGCGGTGGAGTTGGCGATGCTCGCCGGGTTGAACGTTTGGTTCTGTGCGTATTGGGCGATCATGGGGGCGGGGTTGAGCGATCCCCTGAAGCGCATGCTGCAGGTTCTCGACGAGGCGAGGTCCGGCAAGTTTGCCACTCGTGTCGTGCTGAATTTCTCTCGGAAGGATGAATTGGGCCAGGTGGCCGAGGGACTCAACTGGCTCCTGGAAAAACTGGAACGCGTGATGGGCGACGTGAGTGGACGAGCCGTGGAAGTGGTCTCGACCACCGACGGGGTTTCCGCGGTGACGCAGGAAATGGCCAAAGGGGTCGAGTGCGTGAACCAGAGGGCCGCGGCCATCGCGGCCGCCGCCGAGCAGTTGGCGGCGAATATCAAGGGTGTTGCAGGTTCGACCGAGGATGTCACCTCAAACGTGAAGGGCCTCGCGGCCGCCATCGAGGAGATGACCGCCACCATCACCGAGATCTCGAGGAACGCGGAGAGCGTGTCCTCCGTGGCCTCTCAAGCCGCGGCGCTGGCTCA
>CAZFKF010001141.1:0-2449 GCA_964518805.1 uncultured Planctomycetaceae bacterium
GTACGGGCGCCACGCCACCTGGTTCAGCCAGACGTCCCAATCCAAACCGGCGGGCACCGGTTCGCCCTCCGCGATTTTCGGCGACGGACCCGGCCCGGGATACGCCGCGGCCTGGACTTCCTTGACCTTTCCCAGGCCGCCGGTGCGAATCAGTTCGCAGGCGATGCGGTTCATGGCCATCGAACGCTGCTGCGTGCCGACCTGGAAAATGCGCTGGGTTCGACGCACCCAATCGACCAGCACGCGTCCCTCGCGGATGTAGAGGCTCAGCGGCTTTTCGGCGTAGACGTCCTTTCCGGCCTGAACGGAATGGATGCTGGGCAACACCCGCTGAAACTCCCGGGTGCCGATGATCACCGCGTCGATATCCTTGCGTTCCAGCAGCTTCTGGTGGTGCTGATAGAGTGGCCAGTCCGCCTTCTTCTGGTCCTTATAGGCGCCCGCCGCGCCCAGATTACAGTCGCTGAGGGCAACGATTCGTCCGTCCTTGGGAAGCTGATCGAGCAGCATCCTCGCCCGTCCCCCGACGCCGATTCCACCAATGCCGATCCGATCGTTAGGCCCCGGCCTGCCCTCGCCGGCCAGGATGCCCGACGGAATGAGCCATGGGGTTGCAGCCGCGACCGCGGCGCCGTGCTTGATCAGTTGTCTGCGTGAAAGGCTGCGCATCCAAATAGCTCCTCAGATCCTGGAAGGCGGAAAAAACAGGAAGGTTGGTGAGAAAACGGCGGGGAACCGGGACTGCCTTGGCGTTGCCGACCGTCGCCGCAAACGCTTGCGACGTCGCCGGTTGAATCGCCCGCGGCGGTTCCGGCATGTCTTTTCTGTCCCCGCAGTCTAATACCCTGTCGGGCTGGTTTCAAGCTTTCTCTGCCGTGCATCGGGGGAACGGGAACCGACGGATGCGGGCGCGGCCAGGAGCAGGTTCCACGGTTCTGCTCAAGAGACGGCAGTCCTCGATCGCACTTCATCCGCCCCAGAATTAACTCTGTGGGGGCATTGCTAATCCGGGGGAGTATGGGAGAATTCGACGTAGTAACCGTCTGCAGCCACTCAGTGAATCGGCATCCGTGGCTGTCCGTGTGGTCTCGTCTTCCCTGGGCGGTTCGCTGTCGGCTACGCGCTGGCGTCGTATTTCCTTAGCTTCTCAAATCGCGGGAATCGCTTGCCTGCGGGTGGCGACATGTTGAGGAAGCCAGAGTCATGAGCGTGGTTCTTGAAACGCAGGACTCCCGGGAGGTCGTTGAAGTCGCGGAGGAATACCTTCGCAAGAGCCCCTACAGTACCATCCGAAACCTCGTGTGCGAGTATGACGGGGGCGTACTCCTTCTGCGAGGCCAAGTCCCCAGCTTCTACGATAAGCAACTAGCCCAGGAAGCGGTCTCCCGGGTTGGCGGCGTCGTTCAGATCGTCAATCACGTCGAAGTCGTGGAATAGCAGCCCGGTTCCCGTTGGACTGGGCAAAGCCGGAGAGGACACGGCTGGGTTGGCGAATTACCTGTCGGGTCATCAACGAGGAAGAGGATCGAACTCTGACTCGTGTGCGGGGGCGGCGCGCATTCACACGGGGCCTGAGACGTCGGGCCTCGGGACGTGTCTTCTGGTCCTGGGGAGGGTCATGCCATGGTTGTGCGACGGGCGCTGCGCGTGTGGGGTATTGAAGCCTTGGAAATGAGGATCGCCCTCGCGACCTTCTATGTGGCCCCCACAGGGGATGACGGCAACGCGGGGAGCCTCGACGCTCCCTGGCAGACGCTTCAATACGCCGTCGACCAGGTTGCGGCCGGCGACACAATTCTCGCCCGCGCCGGCACGTACCACGAGGCCCTCACGTTCCCCCGCTCCGGCAGCGCGGGACTGCCCATCACGCTCCGGGCGTTTCCGGACGAAGCCGTGGTCCTCTCGGGAACGGGGCTCGGAGCGGGCGAGGCCGTCAACCTCGGCGATCGCGATTTCATCACCATCGAGAACCTCGCGATTCGCGACTACCAGAGCCCTGGCGGCGACGGGTTCGGCATCTGGGGCGACGGCGGCAACGACGGCATCGTGCTTAGCGGCCTGGATATCAGCCAGGTCACCGAGGTGATCAAGCTGCAGGGAAGCCTGGCCGGCTCGGTCAGTCACGACGTCCTGATCTCAGGATTGAACGGCCACGACTACAGCCTGGCAGGGATCGACGTCGGCCCAGCAGGGACCATCGACGGCCTCACGATCCGCGACGTAACGCTGCTGGGGCCCGGCACGGGCAACGACACCGCCGTGGACGGGATCGCCGTGGAAAGCGGACAGCACGTCACCGTCGAGGACGCGGTCGTGACCGGGCATCCGGGGGACGGAATCGACCTCAAGGCCGATCACGTGATCGTGCGCCGGGCAACCTCGACGGACCAGGCCCGCAACGGCATCAAGATCTGGGGCGACGACGCCCTGCTCGAGAACAGCATCGCCA